>JAKSUK010000065.1 GCA_024409095.1 Clostridium sp. | reverse complement strand
TGCTATCCATCTCCCACTTTAGAAGATGGGAGAATTTCGCACATTAAGGTTAAAGCATTTAAATATATAACACTTGACCTACATATATTAAATTGGGATTACTTATATTATTTAGTGATACTAAATTTGCTACTGTTGTACCAAACTTTGTTGCTATAGAACTTAAAGTATCTCCTGATTGTACTGTGTAAGTTCTACTTATATTTCCTGATGATGGTATACTTAAAATTTGCCCTACATATATTAAATTTGGATTACTTATATTATTTAGCGATACTAAATCTGCTACTGTTGTGCTAAACTTTACTGCTATAGAACTTAAAGTATCTCCATCTTCCACTGTATAACTTTTATAATTTGATGTACTGCCTGAAATTATCAATACTTGTCCTACATATATTAAATTAGAATTAGAAATATTATTCCATATTGTAAGTTGATTGACTGTAACTCCAAAATCACTTGCAATAGCACTTAAAGTATCACCACTTTTCACTGTATAAGTTCCATCTGGATTCTTTGTTCTTTTCATTGGTGTTGGAGTTACCTCTTCTGCACTTCCTCCACTATCTTTAGCTCTAATAAACATTCCATCATAAAAAGTATTTAAATCTACATATGCATTTATACCTGGAATCATTCCTTGATCTGAATATTGATGTCCTACAAATCCATTCCAAATTCCTCTTAGTGTTGGAGTTGATACATAATAATGTGCAACCCAAAGTCCATAATTTAAAAGATTTATATCTGTAAGATTATCTCCTGCAAAATATGCACCTGAATATATTACACAATCTAAATTTAAAATTTGCTTTACTCTATTAATAAATAATAAAACCTCTGTATTTATATTTGATAACGGTACTTCAACATCAATAACTGGTTTTATATTAATTTTATCTTTATATTTACTTATTGCACTACAAAAATAATTTGCTTCTGCAATTCCATCTCCTCTAAAGAAATGATAAAAACCAACATTTAATCCTGCATTTAAAGCTCCACAAGCATGATTATCAAGATACATATTTGTATACGTAGTGCTTTCAGTAGCCTTTATAATGCATATTTCAATTCCACTATTTTTTACAGCTGAAAAATCAATGTTATTTCCTTGATAACTAGAAATATCAATTCCTTTATAACTACTCACGTTCTTATCCCCCTTATAATAATATTATTACTCTCTTATATAATATTTACATAAAGGTTGAAATGTTAAAAAATAAATAATATTTTATATAAAAAAAACTAGCAAGTTACACTTGCTAGTTTTACTGGCAGGGGCAGTAGGATTTGAACCCACAACCAATGGTTTTGGAGACCACTACTCTACCGTTGAGCCATACCCCTAAGTACAAAATATATTATATAATAAAATATTACAAAAAGCAATATTTTTATTCTAATTTATTATAATTCTTTTCTTTTTTATATATTTTGGATAGAATATAAGTTAGAGAAATATTAGTTTAATTTATCTAATTAAACTTTATTGTTGAAAGGAGAGGAAATATGATTTTTTCTGTTAGTAATATAGAAGAAACTACTTCCATAGGTTATGAACTTGGAAAATTACTTAATGCTGGAGATATTATATGTCTAACTGGTGATTTAGGTACTGGTAAAACTCACATAACAAAAGGAATTGCTAAAGGCCTTGGCATTGATGAATACATAACAAGTCCAACATTTACAATTGTTAACGAATATGATTCTGGAAGATTAAAATTAAATCACTTTGATGTTTACAGAGTTTCAGACCCTGATGAAATATATGCTATTGGTTTTGATGATTATATATTTTCAGATGCAGTTTCAATAATTGAATGGGCTAACTACATAGAAGATATTCTTCCAAAAGAATATTTACATATTCATATTGAAAAAAATCTTGATAATGGAGAAAATTTTAGAAACATTACATTAACACCATATAGTGAAAGATATAATTACATAAAGGAGTTAAAAATATGATAGTTTTAAGCATGGACTCTTCATCTTTAGTTACTACAGTTGCACTACTTAAAGATGAACATTTATTAGGTGAATTCACCTTAAACTTTAAAAGAGAGCATTCTGTAATTCTTATGGAAAAGATAGAAATGCTGCTTAATGATTGTAATATAGATATTAGCGAAGTTGATGGCTTTGTTGTTTCTAAGGGGCCAGGCTCATTTACAGGTCTTAGAATTGGTATGGCTACAGTAAAAGGATTAAGCATGGGTACAAATAAACCATATATAAGTATTTCTAGTTTAGATGCACTAGCTTATTCATTAATTAATTTTGATGGCATAATATGTCCTATAATGGATGCATTAAGAGATAGTGTATTTACTTGTATGTATAAATCTTCTAATGGAGAACTTTCAAAAGTAATTGATTATAGTGCACTTTCTTTAGATGAACTAGTTTCTACATTACAAGAAAAAGATGAACCTGTAATATTTACTGGTGACGGTGTATATAAGCATAAAGAATATTTATTAGAAAAACTTCCACATGCAAAGTTTGCACCTAACCATTTAAGCGTTGTAAAAGCTTCATCTCTAGGTGAATTAGGAATGGAATTTTTAAGAAAAGGTCAATTTGATGATATAAATTCTTCACCTTTATATCTAAAAAAACCACAAGCAGAAAGAGAATTAGAACAAAGGATGAAAATGCAAAATGGCCATATTGTATAAAGCAATGAATTCATCCCATATAGAAGGAGTTTTTGAATTAAGCAAAAACTCCTTTCACGTTCCATGGAGCTTAGAAGCTATAAGCCAAGAGCTTACTAATAATCTTGCTAGATATGTTGTTGCTGTAGATGTAAATAGCAATAAGGTGATTGGCTTTGCTGGAATGTGGGTTATTGCTGGTGAAGGCAATATTACAAATATAGCTGTTGATAATGACTTTAAACGTGTTGGAATCGGATATAATCTATTATCTGCTTTATTTGATATATGCAAAAAAGAAAATTGCCCTGATATTACTCTTGAAGTAAGAGTGTCTAATATTGCAGCTCAAAATCTTTATAAAAAGGCAGGTTTTATTAGCGAAGGTATAAGAAAAAAATATTATGAAGATAATGGTGAAGATGCCTTGATAATGTGGAAAAGAAACATTTTATAATTTAAAATTATTATTCATATTACTTTATTTAAAAGTATATTATATTTAATAAAGCATATTAAATGGAGGTTATATATGGAAAGTAACGCTGGCTCTACTCTTTTACCTGTTATTAAAATCATAAATAATACTAACGAAGAGCTTAGCAATATAATATTATCTTACGAAGGACTTAATGATTCTTCAATAAAACTCAATAATTTAAATATTAATTCAGAAATTGTTACAAGCATAAATACATCATTTATTAAAGATACTGCTAACCTTATATTAAGTTATAATCATAAAAATATCCATGAGGAAAAGATAGTTTATCCTAATTTAACTGCAAATTCATTAGTTAAGTTAACTTTAGAAATTAGTGATGTAAATGGTGAACATAATATAGTAAGTATAATAGAAAAAGATCCTGTAGATAATCCTATTGAACTTATACGTGTGAAAAATAAAAATTATAAAAAGGTTATTGCTATTGCTAGCGTAGTTACTTTTGCTGCTTTTCTTTTATATGTAACTCAAAAATACAAAAAATAAATTAAAAAAATAGCATTTAATTAAATTTATTAAATGCCATTTTTTTATCTTTTTAAATTAAACTGCTGTTCTAGATTTTCCTAGCTTTGAATCAATATTGAAAATTGGTATTGATAATCTTTTATATAATATAAATGTACCAATACATACTATAAGTGCTTTTATACCATTAAACGGAACAAGCCCAATTAAAACATATTTTGTTAAATCAACTTCTATTCCATATGCAGGAATTAAGAAATATATATTTGAAATAATACCCACTAATTGCATTATTAATGCTCCAACTACCATTCCTACAATAGCAGATTTCTTGCTTTTATTTCTATTATATAACCAAGCTGAAGGCATTACTAAAGCTATACCTACCAATATATTAGCAACTTCACCTATTCCAAAAGTTACACTTCCTTTAAGTAATAACCTTAAAATAACTTTTAATACAACAATAACTCCACCAACAATTGGCCCATAAGCAAATCCACCTATTAATGCTGGAACTTCACTAAAATCAATTTTTAGCCATGGAAATATAGGTACAATTGGAAAATCGAAATACATAAGTACTACTGCAATTGATACCAATAAAGCTATCTTGATGCTTTTGTTTAAATCTTTTCTTTTATTCATGTTTTTCCCCCTTTATCTATCAGTGGAGGTATAAGTTTTATTTCATTTATATTTTTATAATTTAAGCTAATATCCATACGTAAAAATATATTCATATAAAAAAGTCCTGATATTATAAAATATCAGGACGTATTTCACTTTTTTTCAATATAAATAAAACTTACTTATTTCCTTCTTTCATCCAGACTATACTGTCGGCTTCGGAATTACACCGAATCATGCTATTTCTAGCTCGTGGGCTATAACCACCGGTGGGGAATTTCGCCCCGCCCTGAAGATATTTTTTATTATACTTATATTATAATATAGTATTAATTAAATTCAATATACAATCTACATTTTTACTGCTTATTCTTTTATATCTTTCATTGTAAGTGAAATTCTTTTTCTCTTTATATCAACTTCAAGAATAGCTACCTTTATAATATCACCAACCTTAACAATATCTAAAGGATGCTTTATAAATTTATTAGCCATTTGACTTTTATGAACTAATCCATCTTGATGTACTCCAATATCAACAAATGCTCCAAAGTCAGATACATTTCGTACAGTTCCCATTAACACCATTCCTGGGGTTAAATCCTTTAAATCTATAACGCCTGTTTTTAATATAGGCTTTGGCATATCTTCTCTTGGATCTCTTCCTGGCTTTTGAAGTTCCTTTATAATATCCTTAAGAGTAAGCTCTCCTACTTCTAATTCTAGTGCTAAATTATCTAACCCTTTATTAATAACTCTTTCCTCAATATCATTTAGATTTCTATTATATAAATCTTCTTTAGAATACCCTAATATCTCTATAAGTTTTTTAGCTATGCCATAAGATTCAGGATGGACAGATGTATTATCAAGAGGCTCTTTACTTTCCATAACTCTTAAGAAACCGGCACATTGTTCATATGCCTTTTGACCTAACCTCTTAACCTTTAATAGTTCTTTTCTACTGCTAAATCCACCTACTTCATCTCTATAAGCTACTATATTGTTAGCAATCGATGTATTTACTCCTGCAACATAAGTTAATAATGAAGATGTTGCTGTATTTAAATCTACCCCAACTTTATTTACTGAATCTTCAACTACCCCACTTAATGATTCATCTAACTTTTTAGGAGTTATATCATGTTGATATTGACCTACTCCTATAGCCTTTGGCTCTATTTTTACTAGCTCCGCCATTGGATCTTGAAGTCTTCTTCCTATAGAAATAGCACCTCTTATAGTAACATCTAAATCTGGATATTCCTTTGCTGCTAACTCTGAAGCAGAATATACTGAAGCTCCTGCCTCTGATACTATTACATAAGCTATTTCTTTATCTGTTTCATTCTTTATTTCGCTTATTATTTCAGCAATTACAACTTCTGATTCTCTTGAAGCAGTCCCATTTCCTAAAGAAATAACATCTACATTGTATTTATTAATCATTTCTTTTAAAACTTTCTTAGTTCCTTCTACATCTTTTTTAGGTACTGTTGGATATACTGTTACCTTATTTAAGAACTTTCCTGTAGTATCTAATACAGCAACTTTACAACCTGTTCTAAAACCAGGGTCATACCCCATAACTACCTTTCCCTTTATTGGTGGTTGCATAAGAAGAGCTTTTAAATTTTCCTTGAATATCAATATTGCTCCATCTTCACCTTTGCAAGTAAGTTCACTTCTAACTTCCCTCTCAATTGATGGAAATATCAATCTTTTATATGAATCCCTAATAGCTATTTTTAAATACTCCTCTGTTATAGCATTTTTTTTAAGTATTTTACTTTCTATGTAACTTATTATCTTCTCATCATTAACAGAAATCTTTACAGATAATATCTTTTCTTTTTCTCCTCTGTTAATTGCTAATATTCTATGTGGAGGTATCTTAAAAATTTCTTCACTATAATCATAGTACATTTCATATGGAGTACTTTCTTCACTTGAACCCTTAGTTTCAATCTTTCCTTCTCTAAAAACTATATTTCTAATATACTTTCTAAGGGCTGCATCATCAGATATTCCTTCAGCTATTATATCTAAAGCTCCATTTATTGCATCTTCAATATTGTTTACAAGCTTTTCTTTATTAATAAATGCTTGTGCTTGCTTTTCAACTGTTCCTTTAAAGCTACCTTCTAAAATTATATCAGCTAAAGCTTTTAACCCTTTTTCTAATGCTATAGTTGCCCTAGTTCTTTTTTTAGGCTTAAAAGGTCTATATATATCTTCAACTTCAGTAAGTGAATCAGCTTTTTCTAATGATTTAACTATTTCTTCTGTAAGCTTATCTTGTTCGTCAATTAACCTTAAAACATCTTCTTTTCTATCTTTTAAATTTCTTAAATATGTTAATCTTTCAAAAAACTTTCTTAATATATCATCACTTAAAGCACCTGTTTGTTCTTTTCTATATCTAGCTATAAAAGGTACTGTATTTCCTTCATCTAATAATTTAATCACATTTTGTACTTGTACTAATTTTATTTCCAATTCTTTTACTAATTTCTCTTCAATATTTACCATACTTATCTCCTATAAAAATATTTTTCTCAATATATCTATTATAATATTTTTAATTAACTTTTACACTATTGATATTAAGTTATATTCGCTTTATAATTAAATTGTAATTTTTTACCAATAAGAGGGTGATTTTTTGCGTTCCATATTTAATAAGTTCATTAATGTAATCCTTATTCTTTTACTTTTTATTCTAATTTTAAACAAATACTATATTATTGAATTCAATATTACTTTAAGAAATATATTTATATACCTTTCCTTAATAATAATATTGTTAACTTCATTTATACAAGCGTTAGAGGGAGTAGGTTTTAGTAGATTTCTTGGAATAACAATTATACTTTGTGCTATTATTGGTGGTATATGGACTGTTGTAAGCGGAGAAATAAACTTTTTTATTTTTATCTGCCTTTTATTTTCATTAGTTCATAGTTTCTTAGAACTTGTATATTCTAAATAATCATATTACTATACCTCTATTAATAATATTAAATATATATTATTAATTGGGGTATTTTTTTATGAAAAAAAAGGTCTTTTATTTTTTAACTTTATTCATCACCATTATTTGTTTATTAATATGTATTATATTAAATAATAACATATATAATTTTAATGCTGAAAATGTTATAAAAAATATAAAATATTTATCATCATCTGACTTTCAAGGAAGAAGTTGTGGCAGCGATGAAAATATTTTAGTTGGAGAAATAATAAAAAATAAATTTAAAGATTTAAAATTAAGTCCTTATAACAATAGTTATACTCAAGAATTTTTTACAACTTGTCCAGTAAAAACTGATGAAACAGTTTATTTTAAAATTTTTAATGATAATGAAAGTGAATATTTAAAATATGGAGAAGATTATAAAGAAGATATGATTAATTTTAATGCTAATTCATTTACTTTTTCTAATAAAGATAAGATAACTATATTTTCTACATCTATTGAAGTATCTAATGATGAAGGTACGCTATTATTATATCTAGCTGAAAATGATAATTTATCTTTTAGAAGTTACTTTATTTCTGAATTACGCTTTGACCTAGCAATTGCTATATCTTCT
>JAKSUK010000064.1 GCA_024409095.1 Clostridium sp. | reverse complement strand
TTATTCCATATTCCATCAATATAGCTTTCTCTTGGATTATCACAAGGTATATAATTATTTTCTTCAATCCATTTATACACTGCACTATATGCTTCTCCTAAAGTACTATAAGGTCCTTTATGCATTACACACGCTGCAGTATCAATCTTATCAATCTTCTTAAATTTTATAGTTTCTGTATCTTTTCCTCTTTTAGGAACAGTTTCACAAAATTCAATGTCTATATCATTTTCTTTATATTCTCCATCATGATAAATATTAAAACAATATTCAGGAACGCTGCACTTCATGCCTGGATTAGCATCACCTATCTCTTTTCCTATAGCTGGTATCACTTTAAAATAATCTTCATAGCTTTTTAGTATCATTCTTTTGGAATAAACAATAACCTCTGGTAATTCTTTTACTAATACTTCATATTCCATAATCAAATTCTCCTTAAAATTATTAAGATAATATATAATTTTATTTTAGCACTAATTAATTATTACTCCTAAAAATGAAAAAATATTATAAATTATCAATAAAAAAGCCAATCCCCATTTGGGAATTGACTTTTTTGTTGTGTTGTTATTAATAGAAGTATTTGTACTTATTTTATATCAAGTTTTATTAAAACTATTATTGTTCTGCTAATTTCTTATATTCTTCATACTTTCTCTTAGCATCTGCTTCTGCCATTGCAAATAATTCTTCAGCTTGTTCTGGGTATTGTTTTGCAATTGCTGAGTATCTTACTTGATCCATTATGAAGTCTTTGAAGCTTCCTTGTGGCTCTTTTGAATCTAATACAAATGGATTCTTTCCTTGTTCTTTTAATGCTGGATTGAATCTATATAGATGCCAGTATCCTGCTTTAACAGCTTCATCCATGTTTCTTACAGAGAATCCCATTCCCTTCTTTAATCCATGGCTGATACAAGTTGAGTAAGCAATGATTATTGATGGACCATTATGAGCTTCTGCTTCTAACATAGCCTTAACTACTTGGTTCTTATCTGCTCCCATAGCTACTTGTGCTACATAAACATTTCCGTAAGACATCATCATTCTACCTAAGTTCTTCTTAGCTGACTTCTTACCTGATGCTGCAAATTTAGCCATTGCTGCTATTGGTGTAGATTTAGAACTTTGTCCACCTGTATTTGAGTAGATTTCTGTATCAAATACAAGAACATTTATATTTTGTCCTGAAGCTAGTACGTGATCTAATCCACCGTATCCGATGTCATAAGCCCATCCGTCTCCTCCAAGGATCCATTGAGATCTCTTAACTAAGTAATCTCTTCTGTTGTTTATTTCTGCTAATAATTCTAAAGCTTTAGCTTCTTCTATATTGTTGCTATCTAATATAGCTTCAACTTCTGCACTATAAACTTTTGAAAGCTCTCCATTTTCTTTGTTAGCTATCCAGTTTCTGAAAGTTTCTTTATATTCTTCAGCTATTGAAGTTTCTAATAAAGCTTCCATATTCATAGCTATGTTACTTCTCATTTGGTTTACAGCTAAGAACATACCATATCCGAATTCAGCATTGTCTTCGAATAATGAGTTAGCCCAAGCTGGTCCCTTACCTTCATGGTTAGTTGTGTATGGTGTTGAAGGTGCTGATCCACCCCAAATTGATGAACATCCAGTTGCATTAGCAATCATCATTCTATCTCCGAATAATTGAGTAACTAATTTAATGTATGCTGTTTCACCACAACCTGCACAAGCTCCTGAGAACTCGATAAGTGGAGTTTTAAATTGACTATCTTTAACTGTCTTACCTGGAGTTAAATCACCCTTGTAAGCAACTTTTTCTGATACTGCGAAATCCCAGTTTGGTATTTCTTTTTCTGTTTGAGTTGCAAGTGGCTCCATTTTTAATGCTTTACCTGGTGCTGGACATATGTCAACACAGTTAGAGCATCCTGTACAGTCTAATGTACTTACTTGGATTCTGTAGTTTAATCCTGCTAAAGTCTTTCCTGTAGCTTTCTTAGTTTCAAATCCTTCTGGTGCATTAGCTAATTCTTCATCACTTACAAGAACTGGTCTAATACATGCATGTGGACAAACGAAAGCACATTGGTTACATTGTATACATTTTGCCATTTCCCATTCTGGTACTTCTGAAGCAATTCCTCTCTTTTCATATGCTGCAGTTCCTGCTGGGAATGTACCATCTTCAAATCCGTTGAATGCACTTACTGGTAACTTATCACCTTCAAGTGAGTTCATTGGATTCATAATATTCTTAACGAAATCAGTAACTTTCTTAGTTTCAACAACTTCTGCATCTTCTGCATCTTTCCATGAAGCTGGAACATTTATCTTAACTAATGAGTTCATACCTCTTTCAACAGCTTCAAAGTTCATGTTAACAACCTTGTCACCTTTTTTACCGTAAGCTTTTTTAATTGAAGCTTTTAAGTAATCTTTAGCTTCATCTTCTGGTATGATTTCAGCTAATTTGAAGAATGCTGATTGCATTATCATATTGATTCTTCTACCTAAACCAATTTCAGTAGCTATTTTAGTAGCATTGATTGTATATAGGTTTATTTCATTTTCAGCAATGAATCTCTTCATTTTTGCTGGTAATTTACTTTCTAATTCTTCTTCAGTCCAGATGCAGTTTAATACGAAGTTTCCACCTTTTCTAAGACCTTTTAATACATCATATTGATTTACATATGCTTGAACATGGCATCCAATATAATCAGCTTCATCTATAAGGTAAGTTGATCTTATTGGTTGATCTCCAAATCTTAAGTGAGACATAGTAGCTCCACCAGATTTCTTTGAGTCATATGCAAAGTAAGCTTGTACATATTTATCTGTGTTTTCACCTATGATTTTGATTGCTTGCTTGTTAGCACCAACAGTTCCATCTGATCCTAATCCCCAGAACTTACATCTTACTGTTCCTGGAGTTACAACTCTTAATTCCTCTTCTACTGGAATTGAAGTGTTTGTAACGTCATCTTCGATACCAACAGTAAAGTTGTTCATAGCATCTTCCTTCTTAAGGTTATCAAATATAGCCTTAATATGAGTTGGAGTAACATCTTTTGAAGCTAATCCATAACGTCCACCAACGATTACTGGTCTATTTTCTTTTTCATAGAATGCAGTACGTACGTCTAAGTATAGAGGCTCTCCTATTGAACCTGGTTCTTTAGTTCTATCCATTACACAGATTTTTTCTGCTGTATCCGGTATAGCTTTTAAGAAGTGTTCAGTTGAGAATGGTCTAAATAAGTGAACTTTAACTAAACCATACTTTTCTCCTCTAGCATTTAATTCATCTATAGTTTCTTCAATTGCTTCTGTAACTGAACCCATAGCAACGATAACATGCTTAGCATCTTCAGCTCCATAGTAGTTGAATAATCCGTAATTTCTTCCTGTAAGTTCACTCATTTTACCCATGTATTCTTCTACTACAGGTATTATGTTATTGTAGAACTTATTTGAAGCTTCTCTTGTTTGGAAGTAAATATCTGAGTTTTGAGCTGTTCCTCTTGTCACTGGGTGATTTGGAGATAATGCTCTATTTCTAAACTCTTGAAGTGCTTCCATATCTACTAAGCTTGCATAATCTTCGTAATCTAAAACTTCAACCTTTTGAATTTCGTGTGATGTTCTAAATCCATCAAAGAAATTAATGAAAGGTAATCTTCCTTTAATTGCTGCAAGGTGTGATACTGGAGCTAAGTCAGCTACTTCTTGAACTGAACCAGCAGCAAGCATTACACATCCTGTCATTCTTGCTGACATAACGTCTTGATGGTCACCAAATATTGATAATGCTTGAGAAGCTAATGCTCTAGCACTTACATGGAATACCCCTGGTAATAATTCTCCTGCTACTTTATACATATTTGGAAGCATTAATAATAAACCTTGAGATGCAGTAAATGTAGTAGTTAATGCACCTGCTTGTAATGAACCGTGGAATGCTCCAGCAGCTCCTGCTTCTGATTGCATTTCAACAACATTAACAGTTTGTCCAAATATATTTTTCTTTCCTTGTGCTGCCCATTCATCTACAACTTCTGCCATTGTAGTTGAAGGAGTTATCGGGAATATAGCTGCAACATCTGTATATGCATAAGCAACATAAGCAGCAGCAGTATTTCCATCAATAGTCATCATTTTCTTTGCCATGATAAATACCGTCCTTTTCTACTAATTAAGTAATAACAATTATTTTTTAGTAAATATTATAACTTGTAATTCATATTTTTTCTAGTGTTTTATATAAGATTATTAGATTCAAATTTACCATTATAATAATTCATTTAAATCTTTTAATATCTGAATCTTCCCTCTAAGCATTTTAATGAATCCTTGTTTTTCGATTTTCTTTAAACTTCTACTTACAACTTCTCTTGTAGAATCAATCTCGAAAGCTAACTCACTATGAGTAGCATAAATAATCTTAGAATTCTTACTCATTAAAAGCTTAATCAATCTCTTTTCAAGACTTTCATGCCTATTAGATTCTTTATCTTTTATAATAATCTGATGCTTTCTATATAGGTCATTGTACATATATCTTAAAAAGTTTATATCTTGCTTCAAATATCTTTTAGCAATTCCACAAGGAACTACACAAATTTCTGAATGAACTAGTGCTCTAGCACATATATTTAAATTATCTTCCTCTTTAAAGCAATTAGAAAATTCATTACAAAGCTGGCCTTCCTTTAAATCATATAGATTTGTTTCTTTTCCTCCAGCATTCATTCTTTGAATTTTTACAATTCCCTTAACTATAAAGATAACACCCAAACACCCTTCTCCATCATTAGATAGATATTGGTCAGTATTTAAAGTTTTAAATAGTGCATTTTGGCTTAATATACCATTGCTTTTTTCATCTAAAACTTTTAATAGAGGGTATACTTCATAAAGATAATCTATCTTTCTTCTTTGTTCATTAACATCCTTAACATAAGTTAACATTTTCATTCCTCACTTATTACTTTACAACTTTCAACATTTTTTTTGTGTGACTTAGTCACATTATATCCTTTTTTTTAATAATAAACTATATTTTATTAATTTATTAATTGTTGACAATGATTATCTATAGATTATAATTATCTTAGTATAGATAAATTTTAAAAGAGAAAAGGAGCTTATATTCATGTGCAAAACAATAAATATTAATCCTGATTTAACTTGGGTTGGTGCTTTAGATCCAAACCTAAGAATTTTTGATATTATAATGGAAACAAAATTCGGTACAACTTATAACTCATATGTATTAAAAGGTACTGAAGGAGTTGCTATATTTGAAACTGTAAAAGAAAAATTCTTTGATGAACACTTAGAAAAAATAAAATCAGTAGTAAACCCTGAAGATATAACTTATATAGTAGTAAACCATACAGAACCTGACCACGCTGGATCTGTTGGAAAACTTTTAGACTTTGCACCTAATGCTACTGTTGTTGGAAGTAGTCTTGCAATAAGATACATGGGACAAATAATGAATAAGCCTTTCAAGAGCAAAGTTGTTAAAGATGGTGAAACTATTTCACTTGGAAATAAAACAATTAAGTTCTTAAGTGTACCTCAATTACACTGGCCAGATACAATGTATTCATATGTAATTGAAGATGAAACACTTATAACTTGTGATTCATTTGGAGCTCACTACAGTGATGAGCGTGTTATAAAAAGTCAATTAGAAGCAGAAAAAGAAGCTGATTATATAGAAGCATACAACTACTACTTCTCAATGATAATGGGACCTTTCAAACCTTATGTATTAAAGGCATTAGATAAGATAAAAGATTTATCAATCAAATTTATCTGCCCTGGACATGGTATGGTTTTAGATGGTTCTAACATTGAAAAATATATGGAATTATATAGAGAATGGAGCCAACCTGTTAAAAGAGAAGTTCCAAGTATCGTTATTCCATATGTAAGTGCTTACGGTTATACTGGAGAACTTGCTGAAAAAATTAAAGAAGGTATTGAAGCACTAGACGAAAATGTAGATATCTTAATGTATGACTTAGTTTATGCTGATATAAATGAAGTTATTGCTGAAGTAAATCAATGTAGTGGTTTATTAATTGGATCACCTACTTTACTTGCTGATACACTTCCTCCAATTTGGACTATATTAAGTTCATTAAATCCAGTTATCCATAGAGGATTAAATGCTAGTTGCTTTGGATCATATGGATGGAGCGGAGATGCATTAAAGAACATAGAACAAAGATTTAATCAACTTAAATTCAACATTCCAGTTGCACCACTTGGAATTATGTTCAAGCCAAGCAACGATGAATTAGAAAAAGCATTTGCTTTTGGTCAAGAATTTGCAAAAGAAATATTACAATGTGTTAACGGTGGAAACTGTAATATTCAAAATCAATAAATTATTA
Source organism: Clostridium sp. (assembly GCA_024409095.1). GTDB lineage: Bacteria > Bacillota > Clostridia > Clostridiales > Clostridiaceae > Clostridium. The sequence continues at coordinate 1,563 of JAKSUK010000064.1, read as the reverse complement.
AAACCAACAAAAAAGGACTTCATTAAAACGAATTCCTTTTTTTATCTTTCAAATAAATTACCTATTCCTCCAAGTATACTTCCTTCATCCTTAGATTGTGTTCCTAGCTGTGGAGATGCAGCAATAACTTTATCAGCAAGTTTGCTAAAAGGTAAACTTTGAACCCATACCTCACCTGGACCTGTTAATGTAGCAAAAAATAAACCTTCACCACCAAATAAAGTGTTTTTTAATCCACCTACAAATTCAATATCATACTTAATATCCTTTGTCATAGCCACTAGACATCCTGTATCTACCTTTAATACCTGTCCTGGCATTAGTGTCTTTCTTACAATAGTTCCACCACCATGAACAAATGCTAAACCATCACCTTCTAATTTTTGTAGAATAAATCCTTCACCACCAAAAAAGCCTACTCCTATTTTCTTAGTAAAAGCAATACCTAAACTTACTCCTTTTGCACAACATAAAAAAGCATCTTTCTGGCAGATAATTTTCCCACCTAATTCTTTTAAATTTATAGGAATTATTTTTCCCGGATAAGGTGCTGCAAAAGAAACCTTCTCTTTTCCATATCCCCTATTAGTAAATGCTGTCATAAAGAGACTTTCACCTGTTATTACTCTTTTAGCTGCACTACCTAACTTGCCAATAAATCCACCGCTATTACTTTTACTACTTCCATCACCAAATATTGTTTCCATATAAATATCATTATCCATCATCATCATAGCTCCAGCTTCTGCAACAGCAGTTTCATTAGGATCTAATTCTATTTCTACAAATTGCATTTCATTGCCATGTATTTGATAGTCAATTTCATGTACCATTCTTAGTATACTCCTTATTTTTTTATTCTTAATTTAACTTTATTATTATATCAGTATAACTTCACTCTGTAAATTATTATAGTATTTACTACTTTAAACTACCTGACCTTATTATAGAAATTAAAAGCCATAACCCTAAAATAGCAGATACTAAATAACCAACTAAGCCTATTATTGAAATACCATGAACTTTAGGTCCTGGATTAGCGTTTATTATTATGGAAGAGCCAACTACCATTCCTGCTATTATAAGAGAAAATGATAATCTATTTATCATTTTATTAAACTCATCCATATATTTATTATTATCTATTTTTAAATTTACTTTTGCCCTTCCTTTAGTAAATGTATTAGTAATCTCTACAAGTTTTTCTGGAATCTTTAAAAGTTTATATCCCTTAATTAACAGGTTTTCCATGTTAATATTATTAAATAAATATTTTTTACTATTATCTTTTACATAAGATATCACTAGAGAAATAATATTTACATTAGGAGATAGCTCTGCTATTATTCCTTCTAAAATTATCATACTCCTAACAAGCATAGTAAATTCACTAGGGAATTTTAAATTATTTTTTTTTGCAAGCTCCATAACCTCTTCTAGTATTATTGATATCTTTATATTTTTAATCGAAACAGTAAAATATTTATTATATAAATATTCAACATCTTCATATAAATACTCTCTTTTTACAACCCCTGTTTGTATGCCTACATATAAAATAAA
>JAKSUK010000063.1 GCA_024409095.1 Clostridium sp. | reverse complement strand
TAGTAATTTTATAATGTCATTATTATTTCTTGTATATTTTTTTAAATTTTCATTTATTTTAATAAGTCCTAATGATACATTTTCTAATTTTTCTGCTAATTCATAATCTAATTTTTTCATAAGATAATATATCTGATTATATCTCATATTTTCGTATTTACTATTGATTATTATTGCTTTACTAACATCTTTATCATATAGTTTATGTAATGGATAAGCTAAATCTTCCAGTGTCAAACCATATCCTTTATCTCCAATTATTAATGGTGGAAGATTGAATTCTTTAAATTCTACTATTTCTTCATAGAAATATTGCTTTACTGCTCCCATACTTCTTATTTTCTCTAAAATATAATTAATACTTAATGTTTTTTCATTATCTTTTATTGGATTATAACATTCTAAATCATATCCCTCTTGCATATATAGTCTCTTAATAAATTCAGTTATGATTAATTTATAAAAATCATTTAATTCTAATACTTCAAATGAATTTTCTAATTAATACTTTTTTCTTTAATATTTAAATGTGAAAAAAATGCATCCACTATATTTTCTTCTATATATATATTTACATAAGGCCCTACTACTTCACAAATTTTTATTCCATTTGCCTTTAAAATATCTGCTATTTTTTTTGCAATAATTAATGGACTTTCTTTAAAATGATTTTTAAATATATAGCATAATATACTGTAATCTCCATATTTATTTAAATCATTCTTACGTATAGCTTCTTTTATTATTTCTCTATTAACTTTAAGCTCTTTTTCAATAATTTTAATTATATTATTTATCTTGTCCATAAGGCTCTCCTAAATATATTTTAAAAATAAGTATAAATAAAAGAAGTGGCATTAACCACTTCTTTTAAAGTATAATTTTAACAATTCCATAAAGTAAATTAATTATAAGTCTTACCGGATAATAAAGAATACTTGAGCCTACAAAAATTACAAACATTAAGATTAAAAATTGATATTCATATATCTTATCTGCTATTTTATAAAAATGTTTTGGAGCTAAATATTTAAATATTTCAAATCCTACTAATCCTGGAAGTGGTAATAAGTTAAATACAAATAAGCTTACATTTACAGTTACAACAGTATATATCATACTTAATGCTACTGTTCCACCTGCACCACTTAGCATAGTTCCCATAAACCTTATTAAAAATACATATATAAACATAGCAATAAATGCAGCTATTAAATTACCTATAGGTGCTGCAATAGATACTTTTATTGCATCTTTATACCCTCTTTTATAAGCTCTTGGATTTGTTTCTAGAGGTTTTGTCCATCCAAAGCGAAATAACAGAATCATAATAAATCCTATAATATCAATATGTGCTATTGGATTTAAAGTTAATCTACCTTGAAATCTTGGTGTTTTATCTCCTAATTTATCAGCTACAAAAGCTTTAGCATATCCTTGTACTGTAAAAGCTATTAATACTGCTGGTACAGATATAATTAAATTAAATAAATCAAAATTTCTCATTTTTTCACCTCTTTCGTATAACTTACTTATAATTATATCATAATTTTTCTTAAATAATATGAATTAATATATTTAAAAGAACTGCAATATTGCAGTTCTTTTAAATTAGTTAGCATCTTCTTCATCTTCTCCCCATTCTTCATCAATTCCCAAATCTTCATTTTCATTTGAAGTTTCGTCATCTTCGTTTCCTGGCGTTTCTGGTGTACTTGCTTCATCTTCTCCAGAGTTTTCATATGGTGGAACTTGTCCACTATTATCCAATGATTCATCTTCTACTTCATAAATTGGCTCTTGTGGCAAACTCACAGAATTGTAATTTCTACCCACTTCTCCATCTTGTATTTCTATGTAATCATCTGGATTTATATCATACATTTGATTATAAATTGATTCTTTATTTGCATATTTTTGAAGTTCTATTCGTAATGACTCATAATCAAACTCTTCTTCATTTGGATATATATCTTCATATATAAAATTATATAATATATTTGCATTTTGTAATCTATCCATTAAGAAAACAGAACCTAGGTCTTTATAATTTCTTGTTTCAGATAAAGCAACCAGTGGCATTTGTAATTGCTGCATTTCAACATTTGGGAAATTATATATTGTATACGCCATATTTAATGCTTCTAATGGAGCAATATTTGTCTTAATATATTCAAGCATAGTATTCATTATTCCTAAATACTTACTTGGTTTAGTGTTTTGTAATTGTTCTACTACTTTAAAAATAACTTCTCTTTGACGGTCAGTTCTCTCGTATTCATCACCAACATTATATCTAATTCTTGCATATGATAAAGCTTGTTTACCATTTAAAGTTTGTAAACCAGCTTGTTCTACTGGGCAATCATTTCCACCTGTTGATTCACCTATATATTTGTTAAGTTCTTCTAACTGATAGTCTTGTACATCTATTTCTATACCACCTATATAATCAACAATTGCTTCAAATCCCCAAAAATTGATTATTATATATTTATCTATACTTATATTATAGGTTTCTTTAATAGTTTGCATTAAAAGTTCTGATCCACCAAGCATATAAGCTGAATTAAGCTTAGCTTCTCCATATCCTGGTATATCTACTAAAGCATCTCTAAATAAAGATGTTAATTTTACCTTTTTATGATTATTATCTAATGTTGCAATAATCATAGAGTCAGATCTAGATGGTTCATCTAAATCTCTTGAATCTACTCCTATTAATAAAACATTTGTGATTCCTTCAACCTCTTGGAAATCTGTATCTTCCTTTGCAATTGACGGTTCTTTTTCTATATAAATTTTATTTTTTACGTGCTGATATAATCCTAATACAGTTCCGACTAGAATAATTAAAACTACTAATAAAGATAGGACTACTTTTTTTCTTATAGACCAGTTCTTTTTATTTTCACTCATTGTGTCGCCTCCTCTTCTTCCTATAATATTATATAACTAATCTACAATATATTACAATAATAATATACTATATTTAAAGTAAATTCGTATTATATATGTATATAATATGACATTTTGTAAAATTAACACTTTCTAAATTCATTGTATTTATACATTTTTTTATTGTTTTAGGGCAAAATATTACTAATCTATTATAGATTATTTTTTATTACATCTAATTAATTTTACTAATGTAATAAGTATCGTTACAAAGTTACTTATGATTGGAGGATTTTATATGAATATAAGCATTATCGGAATGCCTCTTTTTTATGGATGTGATAGACTTGGCGTAGATCAAGGGCCAAAAATACTTAGAGAAAATAAGGTTATAGATATTTTTGCACGAAAGCATAATGTTGTTGATTTAGGTGATATAAGTATACCTTTTTTAGATGCTAAAGAAAAATTTTTAATTAACTCTAAAATGAAATATTTAAATGAAGTTATCGAATGTAATACATCTTTAGCTAAACGTGTATATCTAGCTCTTAATAATGGTACTCTACCTTTTATTTTAGGTGGCGACCATTCACTTGCTTTAGGTTCTTTAGCAGGAGCTAGCAAGTATTTTAATGATGATCTTGCTGTTATATGGATAGATGCACATGGAGATTTAAATACTCATGAAACTTCACCTAGTGGAAATATCCACGGAATGCCTTTAGCTGCTTCAATTGGTTTAGGTTATGAATCACTTACATCCATTTTATTTAATAAAAGAAAAGTAAATCCAGAAAATATTTTTTTGTTGGGATGTAGAGATTTAGATAGTGGTGAAATTAAATTAATAAACGATTTAGATATAAATATGTGGACAATTGAAGATATTAAAAATAAAGGTGCTAAAGTAATCATTCAAGAACTTTTGAAAAAAATAGAAAGTAAAAATTTAAATAATATACATCTATCTTATGATATTGATTGTTTAGACCCTTCTTATGTTCCTGGTACTGGTACTCCAGTAAATAACGGTTTAACATTTGAAGAAAGTCAAATACTTCTTCATGGTATATTTAGTACAAGCCATGTAAAATGTATTGACTTTGTTGAATATAATCCTGAATTAGATAAACATAACAAAACAAGAGAAACCTGTATACAACTTATTAACTTAATATCTGAAGAACTTCATTAAAGACTCCATATTTATGGAGTTTTTAATATTTATAAGTAATTTGTTAATTAAAGCACATTATGATATTATAAAATTATAATTATATACATATGGAGGAAAAAATGAAATTACTTTTTTTTGATACTGAAACAACAAGCATAAAACCTGGTCATATATGCCAGTTAAGTTATATTACAGTAGATACTTCTACTAAACCTCAAACAACTATCGGAAAAAATTTCTTTTTCACTGTAGATGAAATGGATCCAGGTGCTGAAGAAGTCCATGGATTTTCTCTTGAAAAATTATACGAGCTTTCTGAGGGAATGGAATTTTTAGATCAAATACAAAACTTTATGAAAGATTTCTTTGAGGCTGATTTTGTTATTGGACATAACGTACAATTTGATATTAAATTCTTAAAGCATGAATTAAACTGTCTTTATGAAGTTGGTATGATTGATGAAACATGGGAACCTAAAAATTCATTTTGTACTATGGCATATTATAAAAACATATGCAATATACCATCACCAAGAGGCAATAACATTAAAAACCCTAAACTTTCAGAAGTTATTGATTTCTTAAATATATCTGAAGATAAAATAGCTACAAAGGCCAATGAATTATTCCAAGGAAGCGGAAACTATCATGATGCAAGATTCGATACTGCTGCTACTTATTTATTAGTTATAGAAGGTATTAAACAAAAATATATCAAACCTGGATTTTTTTCAGAACAATTAAAGAAATAGCATCCATTAATATAGGATGCTATTTCTTTAATTTCATTTAAAATAAATTTATTTTTCAAATTCTAGGAATTTATAAAGCTCCTTACAAGCTTCCTTATCCATAGCTTCTAATCCTTCAAGTCTATATTTAATACCTAAAGTCTCATATTTATTTACTCCAAGTAAGTGATATGGAAGTAATTCAACCTTTTCAACATTATTAAGTGTCTTAATAAATTTTCCTAATTCTCTTATATATTCTTCACTATCAGTTTTTCCTGGAACTACTACTTGTCTTATCCACATCTTTGTATCCATTTTTTTACACACTTCTAGGAATTTTTGTGTTTCATCTATTTCTATTCCAGTCATATCTTTATAACCTTCTCTAGTTAAATGTTTCACATCATATAAAACTAAATCAGTATATTTTAATATTTCTTCATAATCTCCAAATCCTACTCCTGATGTATCTAAAGTAGTATGGATTCCTGCTTCCTTACATAGCTTTAATGTTTCTTTAAGGAATTCAGGCTGTCTTAATGGATCTCCTCCTGAAAAAGTAACTCCACCACCTGATCTTTCAAAATAACTTCTAAATCTAGATATCTTCTTTACTAATTCTTCAGGAGTGAAATCTAGTGCATCCTTATTTCCATCTAAAGTCCAAGTATCTGGGTTGTGACAATATAAACATCTTAATGCACACCCTTGCATAAATACTACAACTCTAATACCAGGTCCATCTACTAGCCCCATACTTTCTACTGAATGAATCTTCCCTTTAATCATATGCCATCCTCCAACAAGTCATACTATATGAATTATAAATATTGCTAGCAAACCGTAGCCTGCTAGCAATAAATTACTTTATTATTAATCTGCTATTACAATCCACAAGTATATAATATCACATTACATTGCTTCATGGAATGTTCTACTTATAACTTCTAATTGTTGATTTCTTGTTAATCTTGTAAAGTTAACAGCATATCCTGAAACTCTAATAGTTAATGTTGGATACTTATCTGGGTTTTCCATAGCATCTACTAATGTTTCTCTTCTAAATACATTAACATTTAAATGATGTGCACCTTGTACAAAATATCCATCTAAAATATTAGATAAATTATCTATTCTTGATTCTTCAGTTTTTCCTAAAGTATCTGGTACTATTGATAATGTATTTGATACACCATCTTGGCATACTCCTGAAAATGGTATCTTAGAAACTGAGTTTAAAGATGCTAAAGCTCCATTTTGATCTCTACCATGCATTGGGTTAGCACCTGGTGCTAACGGTTCACCCATTTTTCTTCCATCTGGAGTTGAACCTGTTTTCTTACCATATACTACGTTTGAAGTTATAGTTAATACTGATAATGAGTGTACAGCATCTCTATATAATGGATGCTTCTTTAATTCATCCATAAATCTATTTGTTAAATCTACAGCTAAGTCATCAACTCTATCATCATCATTTCCATACTTAGGGAAATCTCCTATTATTTCAAAGTCAACAGCTATTCCTTGTTCATTTCTTATTGGCTTAACTTTTGCATATTTAATTGCAGATAATGAATCAGCAGCAACTGATAATCCCGCAATACCAAATGCCATTATTCTTCCTACTTTTGTATCATGTAAAGCCATTTGTCCTGCTTCATAAGCATATTTATCATGATTAACATGAATTATATTCATTGCATCAACATATAGCTTAGCAACTATTGCCATTGCATTATAATATGCATTTTTAACAGTTTCAAAATCAAGAATTTCATCAGTTATTGGTTTTAATCCTTTTACAGCAAGTTTTCCAGTCTTTTCATCAACACCACCATTGATAGCATATAATAAAGTTTTAGCTAAGTTTGCTCTTGCTCCGAAGAATTGCATTTGCTTACCAACCTTCATTGGAGAAACACAACAAGCTATAGCATAATCATCACCATAAATTGGTCTCATAACTTCATCATTTTCATATTGAAGTGCATCTGTATCTATTGACATTTTTGCACAGTATTTTTTGAAGTTTTCCGGTAATTTATCTGACCATAATACTGTCATGTTTGGTTCTGGTGCAGCTCCTAAGTTAGTTAATGTGTGTAAGAATCTAAATGAGTTTTTAGTTACAAGTGATTTACCGTTGATTCCCATACCACCTATAGCTTCAGTAACCCATGTAGGATCCCCAGCAAATAAATCATTATATTCAGGAGTTCTTAAATGTCTTACTAATCTTAACTTAATAATGAATTGATCCATTATTTCTTGAACTTCTGCTTCATTTAATACTCCTGACTCTAAATCTCTTTCTGCATAAATATCTAAGAATGTTGAAGTTCTTCCAAGTGACATTGCAGCACCATTATTTTCTTTAACAGCTGCTAAATATCCAAAGTATAACCATTGAACTGCTTCTTTAAAGCTTGCTGCTGGCTTAGAAATATCAAATCCATATTTAGCTGCCATAGATTTAATTGCTTTTAAGGCTCTAATTTGCTCACTTACTTCTTCTCTTTCTCTTACTAATGAATCAAGCATATCACCTTGTAAATTATCTAAATCAGCATTCTTTTCTTCTATTAAATAATCTATACCATAAAGAGCTATTCTTCTGTAATCACCTATAATTCTTCCTCTACCATAAGCATCTGGAAGACCAGTTAATAAACCATTTGATCTTGCAGCTCTTATTTCCTTAGTGTAGCAATCAAATACACCTTGGTTATGAGTTTTTCTATATGCACTAAAATAATTATCTATATTTTCATCTAGTTTAAATCCATACTCTTCTAATGATTGATGAACCATTCTCATTCCACCAAAAGGATTAACAATTCTTTTTAATGGTGCATCAGTTTGTAAACCAACAATAACCTCATTGTCTTTATCTATATATCCTGCTTCATGGCTATCTATCCCTGATACTTTATCAGTAGCCACATCTATAATTCCTTTTTTAATTTCTTCTATTATTAATTCATTACATTCAGACCATATCTTTTCTGTCTTTTCTGTTATTGGAGATAAAAAAGATGCATCTCCTTTGTATTCTTTATAATTCTTTTGAATAAAATTTCTTACATCAATTCCTTCTTGCCAACTTCCTTCTTTAAACCCTTCCCATTGTTGAAACATTACATCTCCTCCTCATGTTACATTTTTAACAGCTTTATTATAACTCTAAAGTTTAATTTTGTTAAGCATTTTTTGTAAATTATTCATTATTTTTACTTATTATATTATTTTTTCTATATTTGTTACTACATTTTCATAATTTTCAGAAAATTTTTCTA
>JAKSUK010000062.1 GCA_024409095.1 Clostridium sp. | reverse complement strand
AGGAAATAGTGGAAGAATAGAACCTCTTACCATAATAGGTCCAGAAGGAATAGAAATGGTAGTAGAGTATTTAAGAGTTATTGCTAGATATCTGCCTTATGAAGTAAAGATTATAGAAAATGAAAGAAATATAAATTTAAAAATGGGAAATGAAGGATTAGAAATAAATGAAAGCACTGAAGAAAAAACAGAGATAATGATAAATACAATGGAACTTGATCATTCAGCACCGTGTATAGGCTATAATTTTTATGTTAAGAGAAATAGAAAGTTTAATTTGGAAAAAGCTATAAAGAATGATGTTCCTAAATTATTATGGAATAGGTTACAAAAAGGTGAACAAAGTATTATTTATAATGGAAAGAAATATACAGATTTAATGGTTCTTGGTGATGAAAGAAAAGGAATTAAGTTTTCTTATATTACTGATAGCAGACCTTTAGAAGAAATTATAAGTTTTATAGAAGAAAGTGATTTATTTATCTGTGAAGGAACTTATGGTAGTGATGAAGATATAGTAAAAGCTATAAAAAATAAACATATGACCTTTAGAGAAGCTGCCACATTAGCTAGAAAAGCAAAATGTAAAAAGATGATACTTACTCATTTTTCACCAGCACTACAGGAGCCCTCTTTATATATTAAAAATGCAAAAGAAGAGTTTGAAAATGTAGTAATAGGTTATGATAGGACAATAGATTCATTATCATTTATAGAATAAATTTAGGGATAAGCTAAATAAAAGCTTGTCCTTATTTATTTTTAGCGCAATAAATTCAAATGTTTAATGAAAGGACAGTTAATAAATATTATGTTATAATGTTATAGTTAATTTTATAAGGATGAGGTGATTTTATTGAGCGAAGATATTTTAAAAAAAATTACCCTTGAAATTAATGAATATGAAAGCTTAGAGGATAAAGAATTACAAATAATAAGGTTTCAGCTTTTAAAAAAGAGTAATATTTTAAAAGTAATTTTAAGAGGAAAAGAAAGATTAACTATAGAAGAAGAAGAGCTTATAAAGAAAATAATATGTAAAACTCTAATGATTAGAATAACCGTTGAAATACTATTTTATAGAGATGCATCAAATATTTCTTTAGAGGAAGTAATAGAAAGTCATTGGATTGAATGTATTTCTGATGTTATAAAAAAAACTCCTTTATGCAAAACATTACTTTTGAGTAGTAAAAGAATTGTAGAAGGCAATAAAGTAATTGTATTAAATGGATATGATAAAGTAACTGAACATTTAAAATCAAAATGTGGTAATAAACTTATTGAAGGAACTATTGAAGCTATATTTGGTTTAAAATGTAAGGTGGAAATAAAATTTGATCCATCTATGGAAATAATTATAGATTATACTGAAAAAGAAAATAATGAAAGAAAACTTTTAAATAAGGCATTGCAGGCAAAAGCTTTAGAAACACAAAAAGTAGGAAGTGTAACAAAAGAAATTGGCAAAATAGAGGAAAAGAAATCTGTTGTAAAGAAGCCATATGAAAAGAAGGAAATTACATATAAGAAGGAACCAAAGAGTGAAAACTCTATTTATGGAAGAAATATATCTATTGAAGCAATACCAATTAAAGAGGTAAATGAAACTTCAGGATATGTAGCAGTTTTAGGAGAGGTATTTAAGGTTGATACTATGGAAACTAAGACTGGAAAAATAATATTAACATTCTTTATTACAGACTATACTGATTCAATTACAGTAAAATGCTTTTTAAAACCGCAGGAAAAAGATGAAGTTCTTGATAATATTAAAAAGGGACTTTATTGCAAGGTAAGAGGTGAAGCGGCATATGATACATATGCTAGAGAAGTTGTAATTATGGGTCGTGATATTTTAAGAATGAAAAAGATAGAAAGAATGGATGGAGCAGAAGAAAAAAGAGTAGAACTTCATTGTCATAGTACAATGAGTGCTATGGATGGAATTACTCCAGTTGGAAAAATAATAGAAAGAGCTGCTAAGTGGGGTCACCCTGCCATTGCCATTACTGATCATGGAGTTGTTCAGGCTTTCCCAGATGCACAAATTGCTGCAAAGAAAAATAAAATTAAGGTTCTTTATGGTGTGGAAGGATACTTAGTTGATGATGGTATCCCTCTAGCAATTAATGAAAAAGGACAAAACTTAGATGATACATATGTTGTATTTGACTTGGAAACAACAGGCTTTTCATCAAAGAATGATAAAATTATTGAAATAGGAGCAGTAAAGGTTAAAAATGGAGTTATAATAGATAGCTTTAGTGAATTTGTAAATCCTAGAAAACCAATTCCGTATAAGATAACTGAACTTACAGGAATAAGTGATGATATGGTAAGATATGCAGATTCAATAGATACTGTATTGCCAAAATTCATGGAATTTATAGGAGATGCAGCAGTTGTAGCACATAATGCAAGTTTTGACTGTAGCTTTATAGAAAAAAATTGTAAAGATTTTAATTTACCTTTTAATGCAACAATACTTGATACTGTTCAAATATGTAGATTTTTATATCCTGAATTAAAATCAGTTAAGCTTAATATTGTAGCTAAACATTTAGGTGTAAAGCTTACAAGTCACCATAGGGCTGTAGATGATGCAAAGGCAACAGGTGATATATTTGTAGAATGTATTAAGAAGATTAAAGAGGAATATGAAGTTTCATCTTTAAGTGAGCTTAATAAGATTTTCTTAGAAAAGGTTGATATTAAGAAACTTCCTACATATCATATAATAATTTTAGCAAAAACTCAGGAAGGAATAAGAAACTTATATAAACTTGTATCAGAATCTCACATAGATAATTTCTTTAGAAGGCCGAGAACTAAAAAATCAAGACTTGCAGAAATGAGAGATGGATTGATTATTGGTGGTGCATGTGAGGCAGGTGAAGTTTATAGAGCTGTACTTGGTGGTAAAAATGATGAAGAAGTAAAAGAAATAATGAACTTTTATGATTATGTAGAAATTCAGCCTATTGAAAATAACGCTTATCTTATAGAAAAGGGAAATGTTAAAGATGAAGATGAGCTTAAGCAAATAAATAGAAAAATTTATAATTTGGCTAAAGAAATTAACAAGCCAACTGTAGCTACTGGTGATGTGCATTTCCTAGAACCACAAGATGAGGCTTTTAGAAGAATTATAATGGCTGGCCAAGGATTTTCAGATGCAGAAAATCAACCACCTTTATATTTTAAAACAACAGAAGAAATGTTAAAGGAATTTTCTTATCTAGGCGAAGATATAGCAAGGGAAGTTGTTATTAAAAATCCACAACAAATTGCAGAGTCAGTTGATATATTAAAGCCTATTCCTGATGAAACATATCCTCCTAAAATTGAAGGAGCAGATGATGATATAAGAAATATGACTATGAACAAGGTGCATTCAATATATGGAGAAAACTTACCAGAAGTAGTGCAGAAGAGGCTTGATAAGGAACTAAACTCTATTATAAATAATGGATATGCTGTTCTTTATCTTATAGCACAAAAGCTAGTGGCTAAATCATATGCAGATGGATATTTAGTAGGTTCTAGAGGATCTGTTGGATCTTCATTTGTTGCAACAATGTCGGATATTACAGAAGTTAATGGTCTTCCACCTCATTATGTATGCCCAAAATGTAAAAAGTCACAATTTTTCCTTGATGGATCTGTTAGTTCAGGGGCTGATTTACCTGATAAAGATTGCCCAGATTGTGGAGTACCATATATTAAAGATGGTCATGATATACCATTTGAAACTTTTTTAGGATTTGAAGGAGATAAGGAACCGGATATAGATTTAAATTTCTCTGGAGATAACCAAGCTGATATACATAAATATACAGAAGTGCTTTTTGGTAAAGGATATGTATTTAAGGCTGGTACAATAGGTACAGTTGCAGAAAAGACTGCATATGGATTTGTTAAAAAATATTTAGATCAAAAAAGTGAGATTGCTTCACAAGCAGAAATTGAAAGATTAACTATTGGATGCACTGGAATAAAAAGAACTACAGGACAGCATCCAGGTGGAATAATGGTTGTGCCTAATTATACTGATGTATATAATTTTACTCCTATACAAAGACCTGCTGATGATAATACATCTGATGTAACAACAACACATTTTGATTATCATTCTATTTCAGGAAGATTACTAAAGCTTGATATACTGGGGCACGACGATCCGACCGTATTAAGAATGTTACAAGATATAACTGGAATAGATCCTAAAACAATACCATTAAATGATGAGAAAGTGCTATCATTATTTACTAAGCCAGATGCTCTTGGAGTTACTAAGGAAGAACTTCAATGTGAAGTAGGTTCTTATGGTCTACCAGAGTTTGGTACTAAGTTCGTAAGACAAATGCTTGTTGATACCCAGCCTAAAACATTTTCTGATTTAGTTAGAATTTCAGGTCTTTCTCATGGTACAGATGTATGGCTTAATAATGCACAATATTTTATTAAGGAAGGATATACTACTTTAAGAGATTGTATTGCGACAAGAGATGATATTATGGTATATCTTATGTACAAAGGTGTACCACCTAAAACAGCCTTTACTATCATGGAAAGTGTAAGAAAAGGTAAAGGGTTAACAGAAGAATTTGAAAAAATAATGAGAGAAAATAAAGTTGAAGATTGGTATATAGAATCATGTAAGAGAATTAAGTATATGTTCCCTAAGGGGCATGCTGTTGCATATTGTATGATGGCAGTAAGAGTTGCATATTATAAGGTGTATTATCCACTTGCATATTATGCAACATATTTTACTGTAAGAGGAGCTGATGATTTTGATGCAGACCTTATTTGCAAAGGTGAAAATGCAGTATATACAAAATTACAGGACTTATATGCTTTAGGAAATAGTGCAACTGTAAAAGATAAAGGTCTTATTACAGTGCTAGAATTATCATTTGAAATGTATAAAAGAGGCTTTGAAATGATTAAGGTTGATTTATATGAATCAGATGCAACTAAATTTAAAATAGTAGGTAATGCTTTAAGACCACCACTTAGCTCTCTTCAAGGAGTAGGAGTAAATGCTGCTAATGCAATAGCTGAAGCAAGAAAAGATGGAGAATTTATTTCTAAGGAAGATTTAAGAATAAGGTCTAAAGTATCAAAGACAGTTATTGAAACTTTAAGTATACATGGATGTTTAAAAGGAATGTCAGAAACTAATCAACTTTCATTATTCTAGTAAGAGATAGTATAGCACTTAGATGAACCAATTTACATTTATAACATAAAATATAAGCAAAAGCAATTTAGAGGTGCATATAGTGACATATAGTTCTATTTATAATATGATTGGTTTTAATAATGAAGTAGATAGATTGAAAGCACAAGTAGAATTAGGTTGGAAAAAAGAATTTAGGACATTAAAATGGCTTGGCTTAAGAAATGGAATGGATATATTAGATATAGGGGGAGGACCTGGGTTTTATAGTGAAAAGATTTTGGAAAATTTGCCAAATTCAAAAGTGACGATAGTTGATATAGATGATAAGCTACTTAGAATTGCTAAAGATAGATTATCTAACTACTATTATAATAATAGGATAACATTTGAAAAAACATCTATATATAAAACTGGAATAAAAGATAATACTTATGATTTTGTAATTTGCAGGTTTGTTTTACAACACTTAGATAAGCCAGTAGAAGCAGTAAGAGAAATATATCGTATATTAAAGCCAGGAGGAATTGTAGCTATTATTGATTCAGATAGTGGGCTTATGGGAATAAGTGATCCTTCCTTCTTAATTAAAAGTGGAAGAAGCTTTTTTCAAGAGTTAGAAAAAAGGGCTAGATGGAATAGAGAAATAGGAAGAAAATTAATTAAAATACTAAAAGTGTGTGGTTATAATGATTTAGATTTTGAAGCGGTAACTATTCATAGTGATATTATTGGAATGAAGAATATTTTAAAAATTCCTAAAGTAAGTGATGAACAAATGAGGTTTTTAATGAGATATAATCCTAGTATGTATGCAGCTATGAGTAAAATTAAAGATGGAAGATTTGGAAATAATTATACAATTATTTTATTAAATCTAATTGCAAAAGGAGTAAAACTTTAAAAATAAGGTGTTGACATTTTATGTAATTTAAAGTTAAAATATATATTATAATAATTGATGACAAAGGAGTCATAGATTTTAAATCTATGACTCCTTTGCTTTTATTAAATAATTTCTGCAGAAATTATTAACAGAAGAAAAATATTATTTATTTGTTAATAGGGGGGATTATTTATGAAAACAACAGTAGCTTTAGATACCCTATGGGTATTGCTTGGAGGTATATTAGTATTTTGGATGCAAGCTGGTTTTGCAATGGTTGAAACTGGCTTTACTCGCTCTAAGAATGCTGGAAATATAATAATGAAAAATTTAATGGACTTTGCTATAGGCTCAGTAATTTATTGGATTTTAGGATTTGGTATAATGTTTGGAAAAGATATCGCAGGTATAATAGGTTCACCAATGTGGTTTGCTAGTGCTAGCATAAAGCATATGGGACTTACTATCCCTAAAGATGCATTTTTATTTTTTCAGACAGTATTTTGTGCAACAGCTGCAACTATTGTTTCAGGTGCTATGGCAGAGCGAACAAAGTTCATATCTTATTGTATATATAGCCTTGTAATAAGTGCAGTAATTTATCCAATAGTTGGTCACTGGGTATGGGGTGGAGGATGGCTTAGCCAACTTGGATTTCATGATTTTGCAGGATCAACTGTAGTACATTCTATTGGAGGATGGTGTGCACTTATGGGAGCATGGATGCTTGGACCTAGAATAGGAAAGTACTCTAAAAATGGAAAATCAAATGCAATTCCAGGTCACAGCTTAACATTAGGAGCTTTAGGTGTATTTATTTTATGGATGGGATGGTTTGGATTTAATCCAGGATCAAGTTTAACAGCTATGAATGTTAAATTAAATTCAAGAATATTTATTACAACTAATTTAGCAGCAGCATTTGCAGCTTGTACTACAATGATACTTACATGGATTAGATATAAAAAGCCAGATGTTAGTATGACATTAAATGGTGTTTTAGCAGGACTTGTTGCAATAACAGCAGGTTGTGATGTAGTAACACCTATAGGAGCAGCAATTATAGGAATAATTTCAAGTTTTGCTATGGTATTTGGTATAGAATTTATAGATAATAAATTAAAAATAGATGATCCAGTAGGAGCAATAGGTGTTCATTGTGTAAATGGAGTATTAGGAACGTTTTTAACAGGGTTATTTGCATATCATGGAGAAATGAAAGGGTTATTTTATGGTGGAGGCTTAAAATTCTTAGGAATACAACTTTTAGGAATTATTACAGTAGCGATATGGACCTTGGTAACTTCTGGTATATTGTTTAAAGTAATAAAAGCTACAGTTGGACTTAGGGTAAGTAGAGAAGAGGAAATACGAGGATTAGATTTAGAAGAACATGGTATAGAAAGTAGCTATGCTGATTTCCAAAGTGTAAATGTGGATATTTAATCTTTTATATTAGTTTTTATAAAAGGAGGATGAATTATGGATGATGTTATAACAAAAATTGAAATAATAACTCGTAAGACAAAATTTCAAGAGCTTAAGGATGCATTAAACAAAATAGGTGTAATGGGTATGACAGTAACACAAGTATTAGGATGTGGTACACAAAAAGGTGAGATGCAGTATTATAGAGGAGTGCCAATGGAGCTTAAATTATTACCAAAGATAAAAATTGAAGTAGTAATTTGTGAAGTACCTGTAGAAAGTGTTATACAAGTATGTGAAAAAGTGCTTAGAACAGGAGAAATTGGTGATGGAAAGATATTTATATATGATGTAAAAGATGTTATAAAAATAAGGACAGGTGATAGAGGACTTAAGGCATTACAAGATGATTAATAAAAGGAACTATTATGTTCCTTTTATTTTGAGAAATTTAAAAAAATATAATAACTTTTAAAAGAATGAAAAAAATAATTATAGATAATAACAAATACATTTGTTATTATTACTAAAGATAAGATTATAAAATATTCTAAAAAGGAGATAATTATGGCAAAAGAAGAAAAACAAATGAGTAAGTTAACATTAGTTGCTCT
>JAKSUK010000061.1 GCA_024409095.1 Clostridium sp. | reverse complement strand
TATCTGCAAATCTACATGCATTATTAAGTTCATGAAGTACTATAACTACTGTTATTTTCTTTTCTTTATTAAGCTTTTGTAATACTTCAAGTACTTCTAATTGATATGACATATCTAAGTAAGTTGTTGGCTCATCTAACATTATTATTTCTGTTTCTTGTGCTAATGTCATAGCTATCCATGCTCTTTGTCTTTGCCCACCTGATAGGTTCTCCACTTCTCTATCAGCAAATTCAGCAAGACCTGTTTCTTTTATAGCCCAATCAATAACTTCTTTATCATGGCTGTTAAGTCCACCTATAAGCTTTTGATGTGGGAATCTACCAAAAGCAACAAGCTCTCTTACTGTAAGTCCACTTGGACAAACAGGTCCTTGTGGTAGGAAAGCTACTTCCTTAGCTATATCTTTTTCATTAGTCTTTTTTATATCTTTATTATTTATAAGAATTTCTCCAGCCTTAGGTTTGTTAATTCTAGCTATGGTCTTTAAAAAGGTTGACTTTCCACAACCGTTTGCTCCAATAATTATGCTTATTTTTCCCTTTGGTATGGATAAACTTAAATTTTCAATTATTATATTATTTTCATATGCTACACATAAATTCTTTACGCTAATAGCTTCCATAACTATTTCTCCTTCATCATTAAATAAATAAAATATGGTACTCCAAATATTGATACAGTTATTCCTACTGGAATTTCAATTGGAGAAAATAAATTTCTTGAAACTGAATCAGCAATAAGCATTATTATTACACTTATCATTGCTGATATAGATATAAAATTCTTATGATATGGACCTACTAGCTTTTTAGCTATATGTGGAGCTATAAGTCCTAAAAACCCAATGTTACCAGCAAAAGCTGTAGCAGTTCCTGCTAAAATAACTGCAAAACTTAAAAATTTCTTTCTTTCCTTCTCAATATTTAGTCCTAAAGAAATTGCTAGCTCATCAGAAAGATTTAAAACATCTAATTTTTTATGATTTAATAAAACCCAAATAAACATTAAAGCTACTATTGGAATAATTACTTTTGCATAATTCCATCCTGAACCCCAAAGACTTCCAGAAGTCCATACTAATATCCTATTGTAGTCACCAACTCCCCCTCTAAAGGTAAAGAATGTAATAAAAGCATTAAGCCCTGCATTTAATCCTATCCCAATAAGAAGTAATCTTTTTGGTCTTATTCCACCTCTACTAGACATCATATATATAATAAATGAGGTAATTCCAGCACCAATTATAGCCATAAAAGGTAAAATAAATATTGAAAGTTGTCCAAGTTGACTATAATAAGTACCTGTAGAATATGTAATAAATAATACTGCTGCTACTGCTGCTCCTGCATTTATCCCTATTATCCCTGTATCTGCTAAGTCATTTTTTGTTATGGTTTGTAATATTGCACCTGCTGTTGATAATGCAATTGCCACAAATGCTCCTACTAGAAGTCTTGGAAGTCTAATACTTAATATTGCTGTATTTTGTAGTTTACTTCCATTTCCAAGAAGAGTATTGATTACTTCTGATGGTGAAATTTTATATGTTCCCCAACATAAAGTAATTCCAAAGGAGATTATTAATAAAGCTATTAAAGTTATTAAAACTATTTTAAATTTATTTTTCTTCATTATCCTCTCTCCTTTCTTGCTACTGATATAAAGAATGGTATTCCTATAAGTGCTGTAAATACCCCAATTGGAGTTTCATATGGATTAAATAACATTCTTGCTGCAATATCTGCATAAGTTAAAAGCACTGCTCCTAATAAAAATGAACATGGAATATTTCTTCTATAATCTTCACCTAATATTTTTCTTACAATTTGAGGAACAATAAGCCCTACAAAGGCAATATTCTTACCTACTGCAACTGCTGCTGCTATCATTGGTATCATAATCATTAATATAATAAATCTTATTTTTTCTGGATTTTCTCCTAAACCAATTGCCACATCATCACCAAGGTTTAATATATTTATCTTTGGTGATAATAATATAGTAATTATAAGTCCAATAATTCCTATAATAAATACAAGCTTAAAATCTGCCCAAGATGAATTTCTAAAACCACCTGATACCCAAAAACCTATCATTTGTGATTGATTTGATAAAAGCCCTATAACTGTAGTTAATGATATAAAGAACGTACTCATTGCAGTCCCAGCTAAAAGTATCTTAGCAATAGAATTATTATTGGCTTTCTTTGATATAAATCCTAAAACTATTAGACCTGTGATAAGTGCTCCAATAAATGAAGCTATCATTACGTTTCTTGTGTTTATTCCAATTCCTGCTGCATAAAATATAGCTATTACTAATGTTGCTCCTTGGCTTACCCCTAGTATTGATGGTTCTGCTATTGGATTTCTTGTAACACCTTGAATCATTGCACCTGTTACTCCTAGTATCCCTCCTGTCATAAGTACAGAAAGTGCTCTTGGAATACGAACATCTCTAACAAGCATAAGTTCTAAAGATTCACTATAATTAAAAATACTGTTAAAAATGTCTGAAAAAGCAATATGGACGGATCCTAACCTTACGGCTAGAACCAGTCCTACTACTAAAAGTAACAAACTGCCAATCAAAAATATTGATAATCGCTTATTACTTTGTTTCATTTAACATATCACCTATTTCATCTACTAAAATTTCTCTTCCAACTGGACTATATCCTTGATTAAAATATGGTGATGATGGTAATACTACCACATTACCTTCTTTAACTGCTGGTAAGCTGTTCCAAATAGCATTTGATTTAAGTTCTTCTAAATCTGATTCAGTTGCTATTAAGAAAATATAATCTGTATCTATAGCTGCTAACCCTTCATAAGTTACTACTGGAAGGCTTATATCACTTTGCTCTGGCATTCCTAATGGTTTAGCTAAGTTCATATCATTGTATAATACATCACCAAATCCTGCACCATCAAAAATAAAGAATTGTCCACCACTTGCTAAGAATGAAAGATAAGTTGTATCTTCACCGTATTCTGATTTTATAGTATCTCCAGCTTCTGTAGCCTTAGCTTCATAATTAGCTAACCACTCTTCCGCTACATCTTCTTTACCAAATACTTTTGCTAAGCTTTTAACATCATCTTTCCAATTTAAAGCTTCTAATTGAATCATCACTGTTGGAGCAATTTCACTTAATTGATCATACATTTTTTCTTGAACTGTTGAAATAACTATTAAATCTGGATTTAAGTTCATAACAGCTTCTACATCCATAGTGTCTTGCATACTATATCCTAAAATTTCAGCACCTTCTAATGTATCTTCTAAATATGAAGGGAATTTAGTATAGTCATACGCATCACTATTTGCTGTACCTATAACGTCATATCCTAAAATTGATAAAATATCACTATTTCCACTTAAATCAACTATTCTTTGTGGATTTTCTGGTATTTTAACTTCTCCTCTTACATCTGTAACAGTTACTGTATTGCCTTTAGATTCATTATCATCTGTAACTACTGTATTTCCACACCCCATAAGCATTACGCTTGTTACACAAGCAACTGCTAATGTTCTTAATAAATTTCTTTTCATTTATTATTTGCCTCCATATAATTTTTGTCTGTTCTAATTTTTATTATGTTCAAATTGTATATGAGAATGATTATCACTTCAAGTTGTTCATCTAATTTCATAATTTTTTCACCCATTTAGACAATTTTTTTGCTATAATAAATATTATTTCTAAATTTATTATTACCAAAAATAAAGAAATGATTAGATACTAAAGAAAGTGAGATTAATTAATGATTGCTAAAAGTACAAGAGATTTCCAAAATAAATTTTTAAATAAAATGACTTTTACCGCTTATCCTAAAGATAATTACATAATATATATGAATAAAAATCATAAGGAGCTTGGATATTTTATTAAGTACTCTAGAAAAGGATATTATGATTTCATAATTGGTGATTATACTATTCCTTCTGATTTTTCTCTTTCTTTTGAACATAGTGAAGAACTTGTACGATTTGGTACTGTCTATACTGGTGAAACACAATTTAAAATTGAGGATAATCCTTCATCATCATTTAGTCCTTCATCATTTTTTGTTAGTGAAAAAGGCTTAAGAGGAAGGCAATCTTGGAAAAAAGGTCAGCATTTTCATGGAGCAGAAATAATTATCTATAAAAAATATTTTTATGAAATTATCTTGCCACATTTTCCATATGCCTTAAATTTTGAAAACTTTATTACTAATTATACTTATCACTCTCTGCCTATTGAAGTAGTTTCTATCATTCAAAGCTTAAAAACTCTTATAAAAAAAGGACAACTTACCTCCTTATATTTAGAAAGCAAGATTTTAGAATGTATTGCTTTAATTAGCTCTACAATCGAATCATCATCTGAAAGTATATTTACTAATAAATTAAATTATAGAAATATAAATATAGGTAAAAATCGAACTATTACTTTGACTTCTTATGATGCAAATGCTATTCAAAAAGCTCATGATATTTTAAGTGAGAAATTTTGTAATCCGCCTACAATTAGTGCATTAAGTAAAATGGTTTTTTTAAATGAACAAAAACTAAAAGCTGGATTTTCAAATATATATAATATGTCCATCAGCCAATACACAACTTCACTAAAAATAGTCTTAGCAGAAAATTTACTTTCTACAACTGAATTAAGCATTGATGAAATTGCTAGTAAAGTTGGCTATAACCATAGTGGCAATTTTATAAAGATGTTTAAGAAAGCTCATGGAAAAACTCCACTATCGTTTAGAAAATTAAAGGGTTAATCATATATCAATATATCATTAGCCCTTTTTAATTTATATTTAATTACTTCATAATTATCACATTTCATTTTTATCACAATTATTACAAACATTAATATGTACTTTTTCATTATTGCTATGTTTATTGTTACAATCATCACCTGTATGTTTTTCTACTTCTTTATCTACGTTTTCCATATTTCTAATATCTTCTTCATGGTCAATTACTTTTATATCTTCATTTTTATAAATTTCTCTAAAATTTTTTGTGTTTACATTATTTAAAACCTTCATTTTCTAAATAAATACTTAATAAATTTCTTATATTTTCATCATCATCAACTATAAGAATATATTTTTTCAATCTTTCTTCACCTTCTTATTTATTAGTGCATCTAAAAACATATGCTGGAGGAATATTTAATATTTCCTTTTTAGAATGAAGATTTTTAAAATAATTATTTATAAGTGAAACTTTAAGCTGAGTATATTGGAAAGTTATAAACTCTCCATTATTTCCTAATACTTTTTTACTTTCTTCTAAAATTTTTTCTGACATATCCTTTGGCAAACTAGCAAAAGGTAATCCTGATACAATGTAATCTACACTATTTATGTTATATTTGTTTATATAATAATTAATATTTTCTGCTGAATCATTTATTATATGTACATTTTTCATTTTTCCATATTTGCTTACTAATATATTATAAAATTCTTTATTATATTCAATTAAGAAAATTTTTGTATTTTCATTTCTTCTTTTTAATATTTCTTTTGTAAAAATACCAGTACCTGGCCCAAATTCAAATATACAATTACAATCTTCAAAATTAATATTTCCAATCATTTTACTTGCTAATCTTTTTGAGCTTGGTAGTATTGCCCCTACTGTTCTTGGATGAGTAATATATTGAACAAAAAATTTATTTTTCATAACAAAACCCCCATAATTAATTTAATAAATTAATTATAAGGGTAAAATATAAAAAAACATATTTAAATATTTAAAATTTATTAAGGTTTATTAAATTTTCTAAGAGAGCATAATTATAGTCTCTTTTCAAATGCTATTCTTTTGCTTTTATCTTCTAAGTAAATTACTCCACACCTAGCAAAGCCATTTTTTTCAAACATCCTCTGCATAGATTTATTATCTTCATGAGTATCGCCTTTTATACTCTTCACATTATTTTTAAATGCTAACTTTTCAATATTTTTCATTAACTCACCTGCTACTCCCAAGCCCTTTAAAGTTGAAGCTACTGCGACTCTATGTATAACTATATACTTATCTTTTGTTAACCACTTTCCTTCATAAATCTTATCATATGTCTTCTCTCCTGCAAAAGAAGCAACAGTAGTAGCAACTACTTTACCATCCTTAATCAATACGTAGCTATGATTATTTTCTATATCACTTTTTATAACTTCTTCATTCGGATAATTATTTTGCCATTGATCTATTCCTTGTTCTTTAAAATACTCTTGTGCATCTTTAATAATTTTCATTACTTCTGATAAATCATTAGCAACTGTTTTTCTAAACTCCATATTTCCACCTATTTCTTTTCTTTTTTATGAAATAATTTTTTTATTATTATATACTATAACTCTATAGTTTTTAAATAGTATCTATATTACTAATAATAAATGCAGCCCTGAAAATTAATTCAAGACTGCATATTTATTCTTAGCAATAATTTTTACTATTATTTATTTTATAGCTCTTCTCCATTGCTACCAATTACTTTCTTATACCAGTAAAAACTCTTCTTTCTTGTTCTATTTAAAGTACCAGTTCCATCATTATTTTTATCTACATAGATAAAGCCATAACGTTTCTTCATTTCTCCAGTACCAGCACTTACTAAGTCAATACATCCCCATGGAGTATATCCCCAAAGTTCTACACCATCACCTATAGCTTCTTTCATTTGTTCAATGTGAGCCTTTAAGTAATTGATTCTATATTCATCATTAATGCTTCCATCAGCTTCAACAGTATCAACTGCTCCTAAACCATTTTCAACTACCATTAGTGGAATTTGATATCTATTATAAATTTGATTTAATGATGTTCTTAATCCTACTGGATCTATTTGCCATCCCCAATCACTTGCTTGTAGGTATGGATTTTTTAATCCCATTGAAAGATTTCCACCAGTAGTTTCTAATTCAGGATTATTGCTTACACAGCTTGTCATATAATAACTAAATGTATAGAAATCTACTGTTCCATTTTTAAGAGTTTCTAAATCTCCCTCTTCCATCTTTATATTAATATTATTTTCTCTAAAGAAACGTTTTGCAAATCCTGAATATGCTCCTCTTACTTGAACATCTGAGCATAAGTAATTTGAAAACTCTTCTTTTTGTTGAGCTAATAATACATCATCTGGATTGCAAGTATATGGATATTGTTTACCATATGCTATCATACAACCAACTTTAAATTCTGGATTAATTGAATGTGCTAATTGTACTGCTTTAGCACTAGCTATAAACTGATGATGTAAAGCTTGGAAACATTCTTGATAATGATTATTTCCATTTGCTCCAAACTTTAATTCTCTAATATCATCAAACATAACTCCTGAACCCATAAAAGCAGCTGCTGGTCCATGTGTTAAAATATTTATTTCATTAAATGTTAACCAATACTTAACTACATCTTTATATCTGTTAAATAAAGTTTCACAATATCTTAAATAACAATCTATTGATTCTCTTCCTAACCATCCATTCCATTTTTCTGTTAATCCAAATGGTGTTTCATAATGAGATATTGTTACTAATGGCTCTATATTATATTTTTTTAATTCTGCAAATACATCATCATAGAATTTTAAACCTTCTTCATTTGGTTCTAATTCATCCCCATTTGGGAAAATTCTTGTCCAATTTATTGACATTCTAAATGTTTTAAATCCCATTTCTGCAAATAATGCAATATCCTCTTTATATCTATGATAAAAATCTATAGCCTCATGGCTTGGATAATATGTTCCCTCTTCTAAAACTGGTGTAATTCTTCTTGCTTGTGTATGTGTACCTCCAGTCATTACATCAGCTGTGCTAAGACCTTTTCCACCTTCTCTATAACCACCTTCAAATTGATTTGCTGCTGTTGCACCACCCCATAAGAAGTTTTCTGGAAATTTTATATTACTCATTTTATACCCTCCATTACTTAGAAACTCATTCTACAATTATATAATATCCACTTAATGAACATCTGTCAATAATATTTGTTCAATTTATGAACATTTTTTTATAAAAAATGAACACTTAAAAAGTGTTCATTTTATTTATTATTCAATTTTAATATAATACTTTTAATCCATCACAACTAAAGTCTACTTTAGTATCAGTAATTACAGCTGCTTCATTAAAGTTACCATAAGTATAAAATCTTCTTACATTAAACTTATAATAATTTTTGTTGTAGTTTTTAATAATATT
>JAKSUK010000060.1 GCA_024409095.1 Clostridium sp. | reverse complement strand
ATACAATAAATAATGTAAATATAGAACAGCAAAAAATAGAGTGGAAAACTTTTTCTGATACATTTCTAACATATTTACCACAGCCAGTAATAGAACCCTGGTTGAATGATACTATAACAAAAGAAGTAATGGATTACTATGAAATAAGATTTGCATTGCTTAATATAAGCAATAAACTTAAACTTAAATTATTACAAATGTATAATAATGAAGAAAATATTTATAATAATATTAATGAAATTATTAAATCAGATATAATTACAATTAAAGAAAAAATAAAATTCAAAGAATCCTCATATAAAGATGAGGTAAATTTTATAAATTCTTTAAATAATAATTTTATTAAAACTGTTAAAATAACAGAAAAAGACTATCCGGAAAAACTAAGAAATATAGATGACCCTCCTTATATATTATTTTATAGGGGAGATCTTTCTTTGGCATATCATAATATGATTGCAGTAGTAGGATCTAGAAAAAGTAGTATATATGGATTAGATGTTACTAAATATATAACAAGGGAAATTTGTCGTGTAGGTTATGGAGTAGTGAGTGGAGTAGCTTATGGTATAGATACAGCAGCTCATAAAGAAGCACTTATAAGTGGTGGAAAAACCATTGGAATTTTAGGATGTGGTTTAGATATAGTATATCCAAAGAGTAATAAAAACTTATACAAGGAAATATATAATAATGGATTATTAATTTCAGAATTTCCTATGGGAGTTCAACCTATGCCTTATAATTTTCCTAGAAGAAATAGAATAATTAGTGGGTTAAGTAGTGGTGTTATCGTAATTGAAGCATCAGAAAAAAGTGGTTCTTTAATTACAGCAAATTTAGCTTTAGAACAAGGAAAAGATGTAATGGCTATTCCAGGATCAATTTTTAGTAATACAAGTAAGGGATGTCATCAATTGTTGAGAGATGGTGCAAGGATTTTTACTGGTTTAGAAGATTTACATTCTTTTCTTAATGTAACTAAAAAAGAAAGTGAAAAAAGAATAAAAAATGACAGTAAAAATTTGATAATGTCAGTTATAAAAAATGAGCCGATACATTTTGATAAAATATTTGAAAGTGTAAATATTGACAGGATAGCTTTATATGAGTTATTATTTGAAATGCAAAATAAAAATGAAATTATTTGCCTTCCAGGCAATTATTATGCAAAGTTAAGTTAGGATTTAAGGGGGTGCAAGCTCCTAGTAATTTTTAGGAGTATTAAATATGGGACAAAATCTTGTTATAGTAGAATCACCTGCAAAGGCAAAGACTATCAGTAAGTATTTAGGGAAAAATTACATAGTTGAAGCTTCTATGGGGCATGTGAGAGATTTGCCTAAAAGCAAGTTAGGTGTTGATATAGAGGATAATTTTACACCAAAGTATATAACAATTAGAGGAAAAGGTGAATTAATAGATAAATTGAGAAAAGCTGCAAAAAAAGCAGATAAAATATATTTGGCAACCGATCCCGATCGTGAAGGAGAAGCAATTTCTTGGCATTTAGCACATATATTAAAAATATCAGAAGATGAAAATTGTAGAATAGTATTTAATGAAATCACAAAGTCGGCTGTTAAAGCTTCTATTAAAGAAGCAAGAAAAATTAATATTAATCTTGTTGATGCACAACAAGCAAGAAGAATTTTAGATAGATTAGTTGGTTATGAAATAAGTCCTATTTTGTGGAAGAATGTAAAATGGGGATTAAGTGCAGGTAGAGTACAATCAGCTGCTTTAAAACTTATTTGTGATAGAGAAAAAGAAATAAAAGCATTTATTCCTAAAGAGTACTGGAGTGTTGATTGTACATTAAAGAAGGAAAGAAAAAAATTCCCTATTAGACTTACAAAGCATGAAGGAAAGAAAATTGAAATAAAAAATGAAGAAGAAGCTAAAAAAATCATTGATGATTTAGAAAAAGGAAACTTTGTAGTTAAAACAGTAAAGAAAGGTAAAAGAATGAAAAATCCATTACCTCCATTTACAACTAGTACACTACAACAAGATGCTTCTAAAAAGTTAAATTTTATAACTAAGAGAACCATGTCTATAGCACAAGTTTTATATGAGGGTGTAGAAGTTAAAGGATATGGAACTGTAGGGCTTATAACTTACATGAGAACAGATTCTGTAAGAATATCTGAAGAGGCCCAAGGAAAGGCAATAAACTTCATAAAGGATAATTATGGAGATGATTATGTGCCAGAACAGCTTAGAGTATATAAGGGTAAAAAGAATATACAAGATGCACATGAAGCTATAAGACCATCATATATAGAAATAACTCCTGAAATAGCTAAAGGTAGCTTGACTACAGAACAGTATAAATTATATTCATTAATATGGAAGAGATTTGTAGCAAGTCAGATGTCTTCTTGTGAATTAAGTACAAATAGCATAGATATAGTAAATGGAAGCTATAACTTTAAAGCTTCAGGAAATACAATAAAATTTGATGGATTTATGAAAATATATGATTACTTAACAGAAGCTGATGAAGAGGATGTTGTTTTACCAGAACTTAATGAAGGTGAAGAATTAAAACCAGGTACGATAGATGGAAAACAACATTTTACACAACCACCAGCAAGATATACTGAAGCATCATTTGTTAAATTTCTTGAAGAAAAAGGAATAGGAAGACCTAGTACTTATGTACCAACAATTTCTACATTATTAAGTAGAGAATATATAGTAAGAGAAAAGAAGAATCTTATGGCAACAGAACTTGGATTTATAGTAAACAATATTCTTTCTGAATATTTTAAACAAATAGTTGATGTTGATTTTACAGCTGCTATGGAAGGAAAACTAGATAATATTGAAGAAGGAAGCGAATATTGGACTAATGTTGTTGAAGAGTTCTTTGCACCGCTAAAAGTTGCAATAGATAAAGCAGAAAAAGAAGTATCTAAAGTAGTAATAGAAGATAAGGTAAGTGATGTGCCATGTGATAAATGTGGTAAAATGATGGTAATAAAACATGGAAGATATGGTGATTTCTTAGCTTGTCCTGGATATCCAGAATGTAAAAATGCAAAGCCAATAGTTGAAGAATTAGATGTAGATTGCCCTAAATGTGGTGGTAAAGTTCTTGTGAAAAGAAGTAAAAAAGGCAAAAAATTCTTTGGATGCTCTAATTACCCTGATTGTGACTTCGTAAGTTGGAATGAGCCTGTTAAAGATAAGTGTGAAGAATGTGGAAGCTATATGGTATTAAAATATAGTAAAACAAAAGGTAAATATATACAATGCTCTAATTCAGAGTGCGGTAATATAAAAATATTAGAAGAGAAAGAAAAAGATAATTAATAAAAAATTTGATGACAAGGAATCTTATCCTAAATGTCGAATATATATTAAAAATGTTGAAATAGATTTTTGAATGTGATAGTATCAAAGAAGTAAGATAGTGGTGGATGAGGAGGATGATTAAATGTCATCGTTATTAAATAAAACTAGAAGACTTAACAAAATTCTTCAAAAAAAGGGAACAGATCCAGTTTCGTTTGATGATATATGTTCACTTTTAAGCGAGGTATTATCTTGTAATGTTTATATAGTTGAAAAATATGGTAAGGTTTTAGGTCATACATTTTGTAAAGATTTTGAATGCGATATAATGAAAACATATGTTTTATCAGATAATAGATTACCAGTTGAATATAATGATAGAATTTTAGATGTTACTGAAACAGTAGCAAATTCTAAGTCAAAAGGGGCTTGTGTTTTTAAAGATGTTGGTGAATGTCCTATGAAAGAAAAGATATCAACAATAGTTCCTATATTAGGAAATAGAGAGAGATTGGGAGCTTTACTTTTAGCTAGATTTGGTGAAGAGTTTAATGAAGATGATTTAGTAATTGCTGAATATAGTGCAACAGTAGTTGGTATGGAAATATTAAGAGGACAACAAGATAAAATTGAAGAAGAAACTAGAAGTAAGGCAGTAGTTCAATTAGCAATAGATACATTATCATATTCTGAACTAGAAGCAGTAGAACATATCTTCAATGAATTAGGAGGAACAGAAGGATTATTAGTTGCATCTAAAATAGCAGATAAAGTTGGAATAACTAGAAGTGTTATTGTAAACGCATTAAGAAAATTTGAAAGTGCAGGAGTAATTGAATCAAGATCTTTAGGTATGAAGGGAACTCATATAAGGATTTTAAATTCAAAATTATTGGATGAATTAAAAATAAGATAATTTAAAAATGCAGTTGTGAATAAAGGCAACTGTATTTTTTTAAAATAAAAATGATAAATGTAATATTAAGCAGAAAAAAAGTATAAAACATAATAAAGACTTTTATTTAAAAAGATGTTGCCACAAATATATAGCTATGATATACTATCAGAGGTAACAAAATACACACACTACTGTAGTTAAAAAGTCGGTGCTTGTTTTAACAAGTAACTTTATAGCAATGCGAGTAGTGGAGGTAAAAACCAGGAGGTAGAAAAATGTCAGTAATATCAATGAAACAATTATTAGAAGCTGGTGTACACTTTGGTCACCAAACAAGAAGATGGAACCCTAAAATGGCTCCTTATATATTCACAGAAAGAAATGGAATATATATAATAGATCTTCAAAAAACAGTTAAAAAAGTAGAAGAAGCTTACAACTTCATAAGAGAAGTATCTTTAGAAGGAAAAGACATTCTTTTCGTTGGAACTAAGAAACAAGCTCAAGAAGCTATCCAAGAAGAAGCTATAAGATCAAACATGCACTTCGTAAACAATAGATGGTTAGGTGGAATGTTAACAAACTTCAAAACTATCAAAACTAGAATTGCTAGATTAGAAGCTTTAGAAACTATGGAACAAGATGGAACTTTCGATGTATTACCTAAGAAAGAAGTTATAAAATTAAAAGGTGAAATGGAAAAATTACAAAAAAACCTTGGTGGTATAACTAACTTAGACGTTAACAACATTGGAGCAATGTTCGTTGTTGACCCAAGAAAAGAAAAGAATGCTATTTCAGAAGCTAAAATATTAGGAATTCCAGTTGTAGCTATAGTTGATACAAACTGTGATCCAGAAGAAGTTGATTACGTAATACCAGGAAATGATGATGCAATAAGAGCTGTTAAATTAATAACTGCTAAACTTGCTGATGGTATAATAGAAGGAAGACAAGGCGAACAATTAGCTGAGTAATTTTTTGAAAAAGGTAGGTGGAGTTAGCTTCATTTACCTTTTACCCTAAGAAAAATGGTTTACATTTAATGTTTTAAGGAGGAATTAATTATGATAACTGCAAAATCAGTTAAAGAGTTAAGAGAAATGACTGGAGCAGGTATGATGGACTGCAAAAAAGCTTTAGTACAAACAGAAGGAGATATAGAAAAAGCTGTTGAGTACTTAAGAGAAAAGGGATTAGCTGCTGCTGCTAAAAAAGCTGGTAGAGTTGCTGCTGAAGGTATAGTTAAGACTTTCGTTTCAGCTGATAAGAAAACTGCTGGTATGGTAGAAGTTAACTGTGAAACTGACTTCGTTGCTGCTAACGAAGAATTCGTTTCTTTCGCTGACAAAGTTGCAGAAATGGTAGCTAACACTTCAGCTGCAAACGTTGAAGAATTATTAGCTGAAAAATTTGATGGAGAAGCTACAGTTCAAGAAACTTTAACTGCTTTAATAGCTAAGTTAGGTGAAAACATGACTGTAAGAAGATTTGCTAAGTTCAACATCGAAAAAGGTGCTGTTGCTAGCTACATCCATGGTGGTGGAAGAATCGGTGTTATGGTAGAAGTTGCTTGTGACACTGAAAGCGAAGTATTAGAAGAAGTTGCAAGAGAAGTTTGTATGCAAGTTGCTGCTGCAAACCCATTATTCTTAAGCAAAGAAGAAGTAGATAACGAATCTTTAGAAAAAGAAAAAGAAATCTACAGAGTTCAAGCATTAAATGAAGGAAAACCAGAAAATATCGTTGAAAAAATGGTAAATGGAAGAATTCAAAAATACTACAAAGAAGTTTGTCTTTTAGATCAAGCATGGGTTAAAGATGGAGATAAGAGCATAACTAAATATCTTCAAGAAAAATCTAAAGAAGTTGGTTCTCCAATAACAGTAACTAGATACGCTAGATTCGAAAGAGGAGAAGGAATCGAAAAGGTTGAAGAAGACTTTGCTGCTGAAGTAGCTAAGACTATGGGATTACAATAATGCCAAGAGAGAACACTTTAGTGTTCTCTTTTTTTAAGATATAAATTGAGGAATGCAGGAGGAATTGAAATGCAAAAGTGTACCTATAAAAGAGTTATGTTAAAGATTTCAGGTGAAGCATTATCTGGTGAAAATGGATTTGGATTTGATTTTGATACTGTTAGCAGAATAGCTAAAGAAGTTAAAGAAATAATTGATATGGGCATAGAAGTTGGTCTTGTTGTAGGAGGCGGAAACATCTGGCGTGGTAGAAGCGGTGAAGGAATGGATAGAACTACAGCTGACCATATGGGTATGTTAGCTACTTGTATTAATGCTTTAGCACTTCAAGATGCTCTAGAAGGTATAGGAGTTAAAACAAGAGTTCAAACTGCAATAGAAATGAAAGAAATTGCTGAACCATTTATAAGAAGAAGGGCAGTAAGACATTTAGAAAAAGGTAGAGTTGTAATTTTTGGAGCAGGTTCAGGAAATCCATATTTTTCAACAGATACTGCAGCTGCATTAAGAGCAGCAGAAATTGAAGCTGATGTAATTTTATTAGCTAAAAATGTTGATGGTGTATATGACAAAGATCCAAATAAGTTTGCAGATGCAAAAAAATATGATACACTAACATATATGGAAGTAATTGAGCAAGGATTACAAGTTATGGATACAACAGCTACAACTTTATGCATGGATAATAATATTCCAATATTAGTATTCGGTATTGAAGGTGATGGAAATATTAAAAAAGCCATGTTAGGTGAAAAGATTGGTACAATAGTATCTAAAAAATAGGAGGTTAATATGATTAAAGATGTTATTAAAGTAGCAGAAGAAAAGATGCAAAAAACTATTTCAGTTTTACATTCAGATTTATCAACTATGAAAGCTGGTAGAGCAAATCCAACAATGCTTGATAGAATTCAAGTAGATTATTATGGAAGTCCATGTCCATTAAATCAAGTTGCAAACGTATCAGCACCAGAACCAAGAATGTTAGTAATAACACCATGGGAAAAATCTTTATTAAAAGAAATAGAAAAAGCAATATTAAAATCAGATTTAGGAATAAATCCTTCAAATGATGGTGCTATCATTAGATTATTAGTTCCAGAATTAACAGAAGAAACAAGAAAAAATATTGTAAAAAATGTTAAAAAAGCTGGAGAAGATGCTAAAGTTGCATTAAGATCTATTAGAAGAGATGCTAACGAAAAAATAAAGGCTTTAAAGAAAGATGGGCATATTTCAGAAGATGAAGTTAAGAAAGCTGAAGATAATGTTCAAAAAGTTACAGATAAATTTGTAAAAGAAATAGATACAGTAATAGCAGCTAAAGAAAAGGAAGTTATGTCAGTATAAAAAAACCTGCTTTGCAGGTTTTTTTCCTATATAACATAAAATTGGAGGCACTTATGATTCATTTATTTAAGCCTAAGAAAAATATAGATGATTTAGAGTTAAAGATAGATAAAGATAATCTTCCAGAGCATATTGCAATAATAATGGATGGTAATGGTAGATGGGCAAAAAAAAGAAATCTTCCTAGAACAATGGGGCATAAAGCTGGAGTAGAAACAATTAGAAGAGTTATTAAAGAAGCGGATAGAATCGGTATTAAATATATAACTTTATATGCTTTTTCTACTGAGAATTGGAGACGCCCAGATGAAGAAGTAACAGCATTAATGAAATTATTGGTACAGTATTTAAGATCAGAAGTTAAGGAACTTCATAAAAATGAAGTGGTTTTAAGAGTTTTAGGTGAAATAGATAAGTTACCAACAGAATGTGCAAGAGAAATAAATGATGCTATTGAGCTTACTAAAAATAATAAAGGTTTAATTTTAAATATTGCTTTTAATTATGGAGGAAGAGATGAAATAATAAGAGCAATAAAGCTAATTGCAGAAGAATATAAAGATAATAAGATTAATATTGATGATATTAATAATGAATTAGTAAATAATTATCTATATACAAAAGATTCACCAGATCCAGATTTAATCATAAGACCTTCAGGAGAGCAGAGATTAAGCAATTTCTTATTATGGCAATGTGCTTATTCAGAATTTTGGTATTCTAATGTCTGTTGGCCAGATTTTACAGAATTAGATTTACAAAAAGCTATATATGACTATCAAAATAGAGATAGAAGATTTGGCGGAGTATAA
>JAKSUK010000006.1 GCA_024409095.1 Clostridium sp. | reverse complement strand
TGAAAAATAAGCATTTATCAAAATCTATTTCAGAACAATGTTTATATGACTTTAACGCAAGTATTAATCTTAGTAGATATAAATTAGCAAGTTAATCACTTTCAAGATATTGCTAATATGTACCATGCGTTGTATGGGAATTTACGCCTTTGGAGTGTTATATCAAACTAAAGTAGTCTATGTTTAACAAGACAAAATAGGACACATTGAATAAGGAATTAAACATACTTTATAAAGTTTTATAAGGTTTTGGCAACGGTGTTATCTTGGTTACCTATAACCTAAAGGGAAAAGAAAAAAATTCAAAAAAATACTATGAAAATGCAATCAAAATATCAAAAGAAATAGTAGAAAATATAGTGATTACAGGTGAAGATTTTTTAGAAGATTATATGAAGTATATAGTAGATAATAAAGTTGAAAATCTTCGAAGTAGAGAAGAATATTGTATAGAAATTTTGCTTATAGGAGTATTAATGCTTGAATATATGGATAATGGTCGTGCATTTATGAATAAGTCCGTTAATTTATATGTAAGTCTTAATGGATTTAGAAATTCTAATGAGAGGTTTAAGGCACTTGTTGATAAATTAAGAGGAATTCTTATAACTAAAACTCTTACAAAGAAGAAAAAAGGAATCAATAATTATACTCTTTATGATTTTTATTTAATAATTAGATGGATGGAGGCAGTAGGAGATTTTGAAGAAGAGCTTAATAGAATAAAAGGGTGGTATTTATTTCTACAATCAGAAGATAGTGAATTTGTAGAAGAATTCTTAATGTACAGTGAAGAAATATCAAAGTGGATGTGTAACTTATGTGAAAATAAATTTAGTGATTATTTAATAAATGTAGATAATTATCTAAATAACTATAAGGGAAAGGAAGATATAATTTTTTGTGGAAGAAGTAAAAATCAATATTATTTAAATATAATCGGTGCGGAAATTATGAATTCTGTATATAAACAAAGTTTTATTAGTTGTAATGAAAAAAAAGTTTATTTACCAGCATGTATGAAAAAGAATAAAGGCAGTTGTAAATCTATAAAGACAAATGAAGGATTTAAATGTATGAAATGTAATAAGGGATGTTCTGTAAGAACTATTACATTGATAGGAGAAAGTAAAGGTTTTGATAGCAGAATAATTCCACACCAAACTTCTATATTTGATATTAAAGTAAAAAATAAAATAGGTGTTGTAGGTATTGCTTGTATATTAAATTTATTATCTGGTGGATGGAAGGCAATAAGGATGGGTTTTACACCACAATGTGTAGTTTTAGAATATTGTGGATGTGCACATCATTGGTGTGAAAAGGATATACCTACAGAAATAAATTATTCTGTATTTAGAGAGAAGTTTATAAAGAAATAAAATAAATATGAATAATCTGTTAACAAAATATTGACATAAAAAAGGTATGAATATAAACTAATTACTATCAGGAAGAAAGGTTAGTGAGCAAAGTTATGGTAAAAAGTATGACTAGCTTTGGAAGAAGCAGTAGCGAAGAAGGTAAAAAAAGATTTTTTACTGTAGAAATGAAAAGTGTGAACAGTCGATATTTAGATATTAATATTAGAATGCCTAAAAGTATTATTTCTTTAGAAGAAGAAATAAGAAAAAGAATTAATGAATCACTTTCAAGAGGAAAGGTAGATGTGTTTATTAATTTAAAATCGTATTCTGATGGTCAGGGAGTTCCTAAACTAAACTTGAAATTAGCACAAGAGTATTTAAATTGTTTAAAAGAAATTGAAGATAACCTTTGTGTTAAAAATGATGTTACAATAACTCAAATAGCAAGGTTTCCTGAAGTTATCACTATGATAGAAGAAGAGGAAAAAATCGATGAGATTTCAAAAGAGCTTACACCATTAATATCAGAAGCATTAAAAATGATGATAAATATGAGGGAAGTTGAAGGAGAAAAACTTAAAGAAGATATACTTCTAAAGATAAGCAAGATAGAAGAATTAGTATCTAACTTAAATGTTTTAGCAGATAATGTACCTAAGAGCTATAAAATAAAATTGGAAGAAAGATTAAAAGAGCTTTTAGGAACGGTAGAAATTGATGAAAGTAGAATTGCTACTGAAATATGTCTTTTTGCTGATAAATCTACAATAGATGAAGAGATTATAAGATTAAACAGTCATATTGAACAAGTTAGAGAAACTTTAGAATTAAGAGAACCTATTGGTAGAAAGCTAGATTTCATTGTTCAAGAAATGAATAGAGAAACAAATACTATAGGATCAAAATCATGTGATATGCAAATGACTAATATAGTCATTGATATAAAAAATATTTTAGAAAAAATTAGAGAACAAGTGCAAAATATAGAATAATAGGAGGAGAATCATGGGGATAAAATTAATTAATATAGGTTTTGGAAACATTGTTTCTGCAAATAGATTAGTTGCAATAGTAAGTCCAGAATCAGCACCCATAAAGAGAATTATTCAAGAAGCTAGAGATAGAGGGATGCTAATTGATGCAAGTTTTGGTAGAAGAACAAGAGCTGTAATAATTACTGATAGCGATCATATAATTTTATCAGCTGTTCAGCCTGAAACAATAGCACATAGATTATCTACTAAAGAGGAAACGATAGATGAGGTTGATGAATAATGAATAACAGAGGATTATTACTCGTTATATCTGGACCATCTGGTGCAGGTAAGGGTACTATATGTAAAGCTCTAGTTGAGAAGCATAAAGAATTATATGTTTCTGTATCAGCAACAACTAGACAGCCAAGAGCTGGTGAAGTTGATGGTGTAAATTATCATTTCACTACTAAGGAGCAATTTATTGAAAGAATAGAGCAAAATGATTTCTTAGAATATGCTGAAGTATATGGAAATTATTATGGAACACCTAAATCTAAGGTTGAGGAAATGCTATCAAAAGGTATTGATGTAATTTTAGAAATAGATATTCAAGGTGCACTTAAAGTAAAAGAAAACTTTGAAGAAGGTGTATTCATATTTATTCTTCCTCCATCAATGGAAGAATTAAAGCAAAGAATTATAAAAAGGGGAAGTGAAACCCCTGAGTCATTAATGACAAGATTTAAATCTGCATATCAAGAATTGAACTATGTATCTAAATATAACTATGCAGTAGTAAATGATGAAGTACATCTTGCTGCAAAGAAAATAGAAGGTATTATAGCAGCAGAAAAATGTAGAGTAGATAGAATAAAAGAAACAATATTAGATTCCAAGGAGGGCTTGATTCATGAACAACTCTATGATTAATCCATCAATAACTGAACTTTTAGAAAAGGTAGAAGATAGATATTCTTTAGTAATAGTAACATCTAGAAGAGCTAGACAAATAATAGATGGCAGTGAGCCACTAACTGTAAATAAATCAAAAAAACCTTTAACACTTGCTATACATGAAGTTGAAGAAGGTGCAGTAAGCTATCATAAAAATGAAGAGGTAGCAGAGTAGATTTATGAAAAAATGTGTAGTAATTGGTGTAACAGGTGGTATAGCTGTTTATAAAGCATTAGATATAATAAGTGCTTTAAAAAAGAAAGATATAGATGTCAGAGTTATAATGACAGAGTCTGCAACAAAGTTTGTAAACCCTATAACTTTTCAATCTTTAAGCAATAATGCTGTAGCAGTAGACACATTTCAAGAAATAAAGGTCCATGAAATACAACATATTTCATTGGCTCAAAGAGCAGACTTAATGCTAATTGCACCAGCTACAGCCAATATTATAGGAAAAGTTGCAAATGGCATAGCAGATGATATGCTTTCAACTACTATAATGGCTTGTAAATCAAAAGTTATATTTGCACCAGCCATGAATACAAATATGTATGAAAATAAAATCGTACAGCATAATATTGAAAAGTTAAAAGAATTCGACTATGGCTTTATTGAGCCAAGTAGTGGGAGATTAGCTTGTGGAGATATAGGTGTAGGTAAGCTTGCTGATGTTTCTGATATAGTAGATAGGGTTTTAATTGAACTTGAAAATAAAGAGAAAGATCTTATTGGTAAAAAAGTTTTGATAAGTGCAGGACCAACAATAGCTCCAATAGATCCTGTAAGATTTATAACAAATAGATCAACAGGGAAAATGGGATATTCAATTGCTAAAGAAGCAAGAGATAGGGGAGCAGATGTTGTATTAGTATCTGGACCAACAAATTTACCAGAAATTAAGGGAATAAAAATTATTAAAGTTAATACTAATGAAGAAATGAAGTTAGCTATGTTATCTGAATATAATAATTCGGATATTGTTATTAAATCAGCTGCTGTTGCAGATTATAAACCACTAGAATATAGTGAGCAAAAAATTAAAAAATCTGAAGGCAACTGGAATATAGTTCTTACAAGGGATAGTGATATCCTTAGAGAATTAGGTGAAAGAAAAAGTAAGCAGATATTAGTAGGATTTGCAGCTGAAAGTAATAATGTAATAGAGAATGCAAGAGCAAAGATTCATAAAAAAAATCTAGATTATATTGTAGCAAATGATATTACTGCAAGTGATGCTGGATTTGGTAGTGATGATAATAGAGTTACAATTTTATCAAAGAATGGACTTAGCTTATCACTAGATAAAATGAGTAAATCAGAAGTGGCTTGCAACATATTTGATATGATTTTAGGAAAGCGCTAATTGCGCTTTTCTTTATATAATAGAAAGTATTTAAACCAGTATAAAGGTGGTATTTTAAATTTGTATGCAGAAATAATATTAAATAGTGAGGCAATTGAAATTGATAGGCCATTTACATATAAAGTACCTTTTGACATGGAAGAAAAAGCTAAAATAGGGCAAATTGTAAAAGTTCCTTTTGGCTCTAGAAGTAGACCAGTAGAAGGATTTATTTTAGCATTGAAGGGTGAAGAAGAAATTGAGACTTCTTTTAAAATAAAGAATATACTTTCTTTTGAAAGTAAAGAACCAATTATAACAGAAGATGATATTAAACTCATAAATTTCTTAAGAGAAGAATATCTTTGTAAATATATTGATGCCATTAGATTATTAATTCCAGTTGGAATCTTAAAAGGAGCAAAAAGTAAAAGTAGAAGTGTTATCGTATATGTAGATGATAATATTGAAAAGATAAAAAAAAGTGATGGTTACATAGAAATAATTGATTTTATAAAAAAAAATACAGGGAAATACACTAAAAGTGAACTTACTAAGAAGCATGGACTTTCTATTTATAAGATTAATAAGCTCATAGAGTATGGGCTTATAAAAAGTGAAGATGAAATTGTATTCAGATATAATACTAGAGAATATACTAAAGATGTAGAAAAAAAATTAACACCAGAACAATCTATGGCAATTAAAGAAATTGAAAATAGCAAAGAAAATTTGATATTGCTAAAAGGAGTTACTGGTTCAGGTAAAACTGAAGTATATATGAAGCTTGTTGAAAAAGTACTAATGGAAGGAAAGTCAGCTATAATATTAGTACCAGAGATTTCTCTTACACCACAGATGATTGAAAGATTTAAAGGTAGATTTGGAATTAATGTAGCTTTATTTCATAGCAAGTTATCTGATGGAGAAAGATTTGATGAATGGTATAGGATTAAAGAAGGAAAAGCATCATTAATTATAGGAGCAAGAAGTGCCATATTCCTTCCTGCAAAAAACCTAGGACTTATCATAATAGATGAAGAACATGAAAATACATATAAGTCTGACCAAAACCCTAAATATCAGACAAAAGAAGTTGCTGAGTATATAGGAGAGTTAAAAGGATGTAAAGTTATTTTAGGTTCTGCAACACCAACGATAGAAAGTTATTATAGAGCTATTAGTGGAGAAATTAAGCTAGTGGAGTTAAAGCATAGAATAGATAATAAACCTATGCCTGAAATGAAACTTATTGATATGAGGGAAGAACTTAGAAGTGGTAATAAATCTATTTTTAGCAGAAAATTATATGTAAGTATGAAGGAAAAGTTAGAAAAAGGTGAACAAATAATCTTGTTTTTAAATAGAAGAGGTTTTTCTACTTTTGTATCATGTAGAAGTTGTGGATATGTTTTTGAATGTGAAGATTGTGATATATCAATGACTTATCATAAAAATGGATTTCTTGTATGCCATTATTGTGGTAAAACAAAAAAGCAGCCTAATTTATGTCCTAAGTGTGGAAGTAAATATGTAAAGTTTTTTGGTGCTGGTACACAAAGAGTAGAAGAAGAAGTAAGAAGATATTTTAAAAATGCCAAGATATTAAGAATGGATGTTGATACTACAAGAACAAAGGATTCACATGAAAAAATTTATAATGCCTTTAAAGCAAGAGAAGCTGATATATTAATTGGTACGCAAATGGTATCAAAAGGATTAGATTTTGATAATGTTACATTAGTAGGAGTCCTTTCAGCTGATATGTCTTTAAATCTTCCAGATTATCGCTCAGCAGAGAGAAGCTTTCAAATAATTACACAAGTAGCAGGGCGTGCAGGTAGAGGAGAAAAGCAAGGAGAAGTAATTGTTCAAACATATACACCAGAGCATTACAGCCTTAGATATGCTAAGGAGTATGATTATGAAGGTTTTTATGAAAAGGAATTTACCATAAGAGCTGTGATGGGATATCCTCCTTTTGGAAGAATATTATTAATTAATGGTACTGGTAAAAATGAAAGTGAACTAAAAAGTCAAATGATTTTACTTGGTAAAAAGGTAAAAGAAAAAGCTGAGGCATATGGAGGCTTACAAGTTTTAGGACCAACACCTTGTATAATATATAGAATAAAGGAAAATTATAGGTGGCAAATTATTATAAAAGGTGAATTTTCATCAAAGTTTTCAAAAAGTATTAAGGATTTACTTTATGATAAGGCAAATAACGTATATAATGATATAAGAGTAAGTATGGATATTAATCCGAATAGTTTAAGTTAGGAGGAATAAAATAATGGCAATAAGAAATATAAGAGTAAAAGGTGACGAAGTATTAAGAAAAAAATGTAAGCCAGTTGAATCAATAGGTAAAAGGGAAATGATAATTATTCAAGACATGGCAGATACTATGTATAAGGCTGATGGTGTTGGTATAGCAGCTCCACAAGTTGGTATTTTAAAAAGAATATTTTTAGTAGATATTGGTGATGAAAACGGCCTTATGGTATTTATAAATCCTGAAATATTAGAAGTATCAGGAAGCCAATGTGGAGATGAAGGATGCTTAAGTATACCAGGTGAATCACACGAAGTAGAAAGACCTAATTATGTAAAAGTTAAGGCTTTTAATGAAAAGGGAGAGGAATTTGTACTTGAAGGAGAAGAACTTCTTGCAAGAGCAATATTACATGAAAATGATCATTTAGATGGTATATTATATATAGATCACGTTAAATAAGAAAGGAATAAACAAAGATATGAAGATAGTATTTATGGGTACTCCAGATTTTGCAGTTCCTTCTTTAAAAAGATTGATTGAAGAATATGGAGTAGAATCAGTATTTACTCAGCCAGATAAACCAAAGGGAAGAGGCAAAAAAATGGCGTTTTCACCAGTAAAGGAAGTGGCAGTAGAGCATGAAATTAAAATTTTTCAACCATTAAAGCTAAAAGAAGATAGAGAGGCAATAGAATATTTAAAAGAGCTTAAACCAGATTTTATAATAGTTGTAGCATATGGCCAGATACTTACAAAGGAAGTATTAGATATTCCAGTGTATGGATGTATAAATCTTCATGCTTCTCTTCTACCTATGTATAGAGGAGCAGCACCTTTAAATTGGGTTGTTGTAAATGGTGAGAAAAAGAGTGGAAATACTACTATGCTTATGGATGTAGGGTTAGATAC
This sequence comes from Clostridium sp., assembly GCA_024409095.1. Classification (GTDB taxonomy): domain Bacteria; phylum Bacillota; class Clostridia; order Clostridiales; family Clostridiaceae; genus Clostridium. The sequence goes on along the minus strand of JAKSUK010000006.1, from coordinate 16,381 downwards.
TGGAGATATGCTTTTAAAGGATGAAGTTGATATAACAGAAAATATGACTGCTGGTGAATTACATGATATTCTTATGGATAGAGGAGCTAATCTTTTAGTAGATACAATAAATGGATTAAAAGAAGGTACTATTACACCTGTAAAGCAAGATGGTGAAACATGTTATGCAAAAATGCTAAATAAAGAAATAGCAAAAATAAATTGGAATTGTTCTTCAAGAGAGGTACATAATTTAATTAGAGGATTAAATCCATGGCCAATAGCGCATACAAGTTATCAAGGACAAACTATGAAAATTTATGAAAGTTCTTATTTAAATGAAAATTCAAATAAAGAACCAGGAACAATTTTATCAGTAGATAAAATAGGAATGAAAGTTTCATGCGGTAGTGGTATACTATTAGTTAAAAAGGTACAATTCCCTAATGGAAAGCCTTTAACAATAGAACAATATATAAATGGTAATTCTATAGAAGAGGGTATAAAGCTTATATAGATTTATTATGAAAGGAGAGTTTTAAATGTTCTATCCTTTTTATTATGACAAAACAATGTTAATCTTAATTCCAGCGGTAATTATTGCTTTTTGGGCTCAAGGCAAAGTAAGCAGTACTTATAGAAAATATAAGGATCAGCGCATGGTAAATGGATATACAGGAGAGCAAGTAGCTAGAATGATTCTAGATGGGGCTGGTCTTTATGATGTTCCAGTATTACTTACTGGTGGAGAGCTTTCAGATCATTATGATCCAAGTAAAAGAGTTATTAAATTATCGAGAGATATTTTTTATGGAAACTCAATTGCAGCAGCTGGTATAGCAGCTCATGAAGTAGGGCATGCAATACAACATCAGCAGGCATATAAGCCTTTAGTATTAAGAACAAGTATAGCTACAGGGGTTAATTTTGCCAGTCAAGCATCTATGATATTATTTATTCTAGGTATATTTTTATCAATACCTGGACTAACAACCATAGGAATTATATTCTTTTCAGCTACAGTGTTTTATCAAATTATAACACTTCCAGTTGAATTTAATGCTTCAAGACGAGCTTTGGATATATTAGAAAGTAGATATATACTTTCAGAAAATGAAGTTTCAGGAGCAAAAAAAGTTTTAAGTGCTGCAGCAATGACATATGTAGCAGCAGCATTAATGTCAATAAGCCAATTATTAAGGCTGATACTAATAAATAATAGAAATAACGATTAAGAGGTAGTTTATGAACAGTAGAGAAATTGCATTAAATATTGTAAGTAGAGTTTTAGACGAAGGTGCTTACTCAAACTTAGTTCTTTCAAAAGAATTAAATGAATCAAATTTAGATGATAAAGACAGAGCATTAGTTACAGAATTAGTTTATGGAACAATAAGAAGAAAAAATACATTAGATACAATAATATCTAACTTTGTTAAAGATATTAAACTTATGGATAAAAAGGTTCTTAATATATTAAGAATTGCTATTTATCAAATGCATTTTTTAGATAAGGTTCCAGAATTTGCAGCATGTAATGAAGCAGTTGAATTAGCTAAAGCTATTTCAGAACAAAATGGAAAATTAGTAAATGGTATATTAAGAAGCTATACAAAAAATCCAGATGATATAGAAGTAAGTAATGGAGTAGTTGATAGATTAGCATATCAATATTCATATGAACCATGGTTTATAAGAATGATTTATAAACAATATGGAGAAAAAGATGGTAAGAGAATATTAAGCGGATTAAACCAAACACCTAAAGTAACTGTAAGAGTAAATAACACAAAAGCTGATTTTGATGAAGTTTATGATAGACTTGAAGAAATGGAATATGATATTGAAGAAGGATATGCTTGTCCAGAAGCAATAATAATTAGAGGGGGAAGATCTATTGAAAGCAACCCATTATTTATAGAGGGAGCAATAACAGTTCAAGATGAAAGTGCAATGCTTGTAGCACCTCTTCTAGATTTAGAAGAAAATGATACTGTTTTAGACTTATGTGCAGCACCAGGTGGAAAGACTACACATATTGCTGAATTATTAGAAGGAAAAGGTAAGGTTTACGGATTTGACTTACATGAAAATAAATTATCTTTAATTAAGGAAAATGCTGGTAGACTAGGATTAAATAATATAGAAGTTAAGGAAATGGATGCAACAAAGATAGATTCTTTATATGTATCATCAGCTGATAAAGTTCTTATTGACGTTCCATGTTCGGGTATTGGAATTATTAGAAAGAAACCAGAAATTAAATGGAATAAAACAAGAAAATCATTAAAAGAGCTAGTTCCTACTCAAAGAGAAATCATGGAAAATGCATGGCAATATTTAAAGAATGGTGGAACTATGATTTATTCTACATGTACATTAAATAAAGAAGAAAATGAAGACAATGTTGAGTGGTTCATAAACAAGCACAAAGACGCAAAAATTGAAAAAATATTCTTAGGAAATATGGATAACTTTGTATACAATGCAGATGGTTCATTGACAATACTTCCAAATGAATATATGGATGGATTTTATATTGCTAAGATAGTTAAGAAATAGCAGGTGTAAATATGTTAAACTTATTAGATTATACATTAGATGAATTACAAAACTGGATGAAAGAAAGTAATGAGCCAGCATTTAGAGCAAAACAAGTATTTTCATGGGTATATAAAAAAGTATATAATTTTAATGATATGAATAATATTCCAAAGTCTTTAAAGGAAAAGTTAGAAAATTCATTTATCATAGATATGCCAAAGATTGAGCATGTATATGAATCATCAGTAGATGGAACAAAAAAAATGTTATTAGCTCTTAAAGATGGAAATTTAATTGAATGTGTTCTTATGAAATATAAACACGGAAATTCAATTTGTATTTCAACACAAGTAGGATGCAGAATGGGATGTAAGTTCTGCGCTTCTACTTTAGGTGGAAGAATAAGAAATTTAACTGCAGGTGAAATTTTAGCAGAGATAATAGTAGCTCAAGATTATTTAGGAGAAAGAGTTTCAAATATTGTACTTATGGGAAGTGGTGAACCTCTAGATAACTATGATAATGTTGTTAAGTTCTTAGAACTAGTTAATGCTGAATATGGGCTTAATATAGGTCAAAGACATATAACTTTATCAACATGTGGAATAGTACCTAAGATATACGAATTAGCAGATTTAGGATTAAGTGTTACTTTAGCTATTTCACTTCATGCTTTTAGTGATGAAAAGAGAAGAGAAATTATGCCTATTGCAAAAAAATATTCTATTAGTGAAATTCTTGAAGCTTGTGAGTACTATATAAATAAAACTAGTAGAAGAATAACTTTTGAATATTCACTAGTATCAGGAGTAAATGATGGTAAAGAAGATGCAAAATCTCTTTCTAAGCTTTTAAAAGGAATGCTATGTCATGTCAACCTTATTCCAGTAAATGAAATAAAAGAAAATACATTAAAGAGACCATCAAAGAAAAACATATTAGCATTTGAAGAAATTTTAAAAGAAAATGGAATTGAAGTTACTGTAAGAAGAGAAATGGGAACAGATATAAACGCAGCTTGTGGCCAGCTAAGGCGAAGTTATTTAGAGGAAAACAAATAGTGTATTTGGAGGAGCAACATGGTTGGAATTAAGAGTGATGTTGGCAATGTAAGGGAACTAAATGAAGATTATGCTGAATTTATTGAAAATGATAAATTTAAAATTTATTTAGTTGCAGATGGCATGGGAGGACATAATGCCGGAGAAATTGCAAGTAAGCTAGCTGTAAAAAGCATAATACGCTATTTACTAGAACATTCAGAAGATGATGAAAATATTCTTTTGAATGCAGTTAAATATGCTAATAACGAAATATATGAAATCTCTCAAAAAAATGATAAGTGTAAAGGCATGGGTACCACAATTACAGGTTGTTTTATAAAAGGAGATATAATTCAAGTAGTAAATGTAGGAGATAGCTGTTGTTTTTCAATTAAAGATAAAGAAATAAAAAAAGTCACGAAAGATCACTCCTGGGTACAAGAGCTCATAGATGCTGGAGCTATAACAGAAGAAGAAGGAAGAGTACATCCTAAAAAAAATATTATTACTCGAGCTTTAGGAACTAAATCGTCAGTGCAAGTAGATATATTTAGTATTGATAATAACAAAAGTAGCATGTTTTTATTATGTTCTGATGGACTATCAAATGAAGTACAAAAAGAAGAAATACTTGAAATAGTTAATAAATATAAAAATGTTGATGTAGCATGTGAAAGATTAGTTGATTTAGCTAAAACTAAAGGGGGAAAAGATAATATTACTGTCTTGCTATTTGGAGGAGAGGTGTAAAAATGATTGGAGAAATATTAGGTGATAGATATGAGCTTATTGAAGTAATAGGCGAAGGCGGAATGGCGATTGTTTATAAAGCAAAAGATAAAAAGTTAAATAGATTAGTAGCAATTAAAGTATTAAAGAAGGAATTTTCAGATAATAAAGATATTGCAGAAAAGTTTAAAAGAGAAGCAACAGCAGTAGCTAATTTATCTGATACTAATATTGTTAATGTTTTAGATGTTGGTCATGAAGAAGAGGGCAACATAGATTATTTTGTTATGGAGTATGTAAAAGGAAAAACATTAAAAGATTTAATTGTTTATAGTGTAAAATTAAATTATACTACAGCAATAGAAATTGCTATCCAAATAGCAAAAGCATTAGATTGTGCTCATAAAAATAACATTATTCATAGAGATATAAAGCCTCAAAATATTTTAGTTACAGAAAATGGTAGTGTAAAGGTTACTGATTTTGGAATTGCTAAGAGTTCTACAACATCAACAATAACTAATACAACTACAATTATGGGGTCTGCCCATTATTTATCTCCAGAGCAGGCAAAAGGTACATTTATAGATGTAAGAACGGATATTTATTCTCTAGGTATAGTTTTATATGAAATGTTAACAGGTAAGCTTCCTTTTGATGGAGAATCACCTGTTACGATAGCATTAAAACATATACAAGAAGATCCAGTGCCACCAAAGGATATTAATTTAGCTATACCAGATAGTTTAAATGAATTAGTCTTAAAATGTATGGCAAAAGAAGCTACTGATAGGTATGCAAGTATAACGGATTTAATTATGGATTTAGAGAAAATTAAAGATAATCCAAATGCAATTATAAATAATAAAGCAAGTTCATATGATAGTAAAACAATAATTATGACTCCTATAAGTGAAAAACAAATAAATGCTTCAAAGGTTAATAGTGATAAGGCTAAAGTTGTTAATAGCTTAGATGTGGATAATTATTATGAAGAAGATGATGATGAATATGATGAAGAAGAATCAGAAAATAATACATCAAAGAAGAGCAGAGAAGCAAATGTAAAAAAATCAAAAAAAGGAATAATTATAGGAATTATAACAGTAGTTCTACTTGCTATTATTATACCGTTTGCTATGTATTTTACTGGTGATGTTAAGGAGGTTTCTATACCTAAATTAGTTGGTTTATCGCAAGAAGAAGCAGAAAATGAATTAAAAAAGTTAGGTTTAATTCTTCAAGTAGATTCAAAAAAATATGATGAAAATTATAAAGAGGGATATATAATATCTTCTAATCCATCTGGAGGAACAACAGTAAAAACTAATACCACTGTAAAAGTAGTTGTTTCTAGTGGTGTAGAGAAGGTAAAAATGCCAGATACAAGAGATTTAAGCAGTGATGCAGCTGTAAAGGCATTAGAAGAAAGGGGACTTGTAACATCTCTTTCATATGATTATAGCGATACTGTTGAATATGGTTATGTTATTAGCCAATCAATAAATAAGAATGAAGAAGTTGAAAAAGGTACTACGGTTTCACTAGTAATTAGTTTAGGAACAGAAGTGAAATGGGTAACTGTTCAAAATGTTTTAGGATATAGTCAAAGTGATGCAGTTGCAACTTTAGAAAGACAAGGTATTGAAGTAAATATTACTACTGAAGATAGAAGTAATGAATTAGAAGATGGAGTAGTTCTTGAACAATCAATTTATGGAATTGATGTTAAACTTGGAACGGTAGTTACACTTACTATAGGAAAATATGTTGAACCTTATTATAATATTTCTGATTATGTGTATATAGGTCAATCATTATCTGAAGCTATAGCAGCATTAGAAAGTGTTGGACTTTCATATGAAATCAGTGATGATGTGTTATTAAATAATTATTCTAATTACTCAATAACAGGATATACTCAAGAAGTTAAGAAAAATCAACCTGTAAAATTAAAAATTAAAAAGAATTCAATTAATAATACAACTGGAAACACTCCTAATAATAATCCACCAACAGATGATGTAACAAGTGACGAAACAACATCTACGGATGGTACAGATGATAAAGACAATGAAGATGATAAAGATGATGAAAGTGATGAAGAAGATGAGACACCTAATGATTTAAGAAATGGTGAAGCAACTGCATAAATCACGGATATATTTAATTTACGCTTTACACTACAAAAAAGATTGCCTTATGTGCAGTCTTTTTTTATGTAATAGCAAAAAAACAATTGCATTTTTTTATAGAAAATGTTTATTATAGATATGAGAGTAAAAAGTATGGAGGGACCATGAAAGGAAAAATTATTAAAGGAATAGGCGGATTTTATTACATTAAAACTCAAGAAGGGCTAATAGAATGTAAGGCTAGAGGAAAATTCAGACATAAAGATATGAAGCCAATGGTAGGGGATGATGTTGAAATTACTTTTGAAGGAAACAAAGGAGTAATAGAAAATATATATGACCGAACTTCAGAACTTATTAGACCAACAGTAGCTAATGTAACTCAGGCATTTGTTGTGTTTTCTATAAAGAATCCAGATATAAATTTTGACTTACTAAATAGATTTTTAGTTTTATGTGAACATAATAATATACATGCCATTGTATGTTTGAATAAGGTTGACCTAGTAAATGATGAAGAAAAAGAAGAAATAAAAAATAAAATAAATGCAATTGGTTATGATGTGTTATATATAAATGCAAAGAAGGGTATAGGAGTAGAAGTATTAAGAGAAAAAATAAAAAATAATGTTACTGTATTATGTGGACCTTCAGGAGCAGGAAAATCTACGCTAATAAATACTCTAAAAGAGAGTTATCATATGGAAACAGGAGAAGTTTCTGAAAAGATAGGTAGAGGAAGGCATACAACAAGGCATAGTGAACTTATAGACGTAGAGGATGGATATATAGTAGATACTCCTGGGTTTTCAACTTTAGAAGTAACTTTTATTGAAAAAGATAATCTTAAGTATTGTTTCCCAGAGTTTGAAGAATATAATAATAGTTGTAAATTTAGAGGTTGCTTACATTACAAGGAACCTAACTGTGCTGTGAAAAATGCAGTTGAAGAAGGATACATAAATAAATTAAGATATGAATTTTATATAAGGACGTTAGAAGAAATAATAAGTGGAAGGAAGTATTAATATGGTTAAAATAGCACCATCAATATTATCAGCAGATTTTGCAGAATTAGGAAGAGATGTAGAAAGATTAAGCAATGCAGGAGCAGAATTTATTCATATAGATGTAATGGATGGACATTTTGTTCCTAATATTTCTTTTGGTATGCCAATAATTAAGGCTATAAGAAATAAGAGTGACAAAGTATTTGATGTTCATCTTATGATAGAAAATCCATCTAAATATATAGATGACTTTATAGATGCAGGAGCAGATATTATAACTGTTCATTATGAAAGTGAAAAACATTTAGATAGGACTATAGATTATATTAAATCTAAAGGGAAAAAGGCTGCAGTTGCATTAAATCCAGCTACTCCAGTTTGCTTACTTAAAAATATTATTTTTAAACTTGATATGGTATTAATAATGAGTGTTAATCCAGGCTTTGGAGGACAAAAATTTATTGAATATACAGTTGATAAAATAAAAGAAGTTAAAGAACTTAGCATAAAATATAATAAAGATTTGATGATTCAAGTTGATGGAGGTATTGACTCTTCAAATGTTCAAAAAGTAATAGATGCAGGTGCTAATGTTATAGTTGCTGGGTCTGCTGTGTTTAAAAATGGTACAATTGAAGAAAATATAAAAGCTTTAAGAGGCTTATAGTGAAAGTTTTAATTGTAGGTGGTGGAAGTGAACCATCACAAAAACTATTAGAAAAGTATGCTAAATCAGTTGATAAAATAATAGGTGTAGATAGAGGATGTTCATATTTATTAAAAAATAATATTTATCCCAATTATATTGTAGGAGATTTTGATTCAATAAATGAGGAAGATATTAAAAAATTAGAAGTTGATAGCATAAAGAAATTTAAGTATAACTGTGAAAAAGATAGTACTGATTCAGATATTGCAGTAGAAATAGCTTTAAATATGAAGTTTACAGAAATATATATGATATCTATGACAGGTAGTAGATTAGATCATACGTTTGCTAATCTAGGACTTTTATGTAAAGCTAATAATGCAGGAGTAAAAGCATATATTATAAACGAAACTAATAAGATATACTTATTAGAAGAAAGCTCTATAATCAAAAAAGATATTACATATAAATATATTTCATTTTTAGCATATTCTAATAAAGTTGAAAATTTAAGTATAAAAAATGCAAAATATGATTTAGAAAATTATACATTATATCTTGGTGATAATAGAACTGTATCCAATGAGTTTTTAGAAAAAGATATTAAAGTAGAATTTACTAAAGGAAGAATTTTAGTTATTTTTTCAAAAGATTAATATAAAAAATAATCACCTTATCCCATTATATAGCATAGAATAGTTAATGGGGGAAGGTGATTTTTTTGGAGGTGAAAGGTTAATGAAGATAATTGCTATTAAATTACCTAAGTTCTTATCGTGTATAATAAAGTTCTTTAGGAGAAAATAAAAATACATAGGACAAGTATTGTTACTTATAGGTTTTATAAAAAAAGTATAATAAAAAATGCAATTGATTTAATCAATTGCATTTTTTATTTGAACTTATATTGCTCTTTCAACCTTACCAGATCTAAGGCATCTTGTACATACATGAACTGTTTTTGGTGTTCCGTTAACTAAAGCTTTTACTCTCTTTATGTTTGGAGCCCAAGTTCTCTTAGATTGACGGTGAGAATGGCTGAATTGTGTTCCAGAAACAACACCTTTATTACAAACTTCGCATCTTCTTGCCATTAAAAAACACCTCCTTATATTTGAAGATTATATCTCTTCAATAGGACGAGATTAAGTTTATCAAATTTCAATATGAAATGCAAGAGAAAAATAAAAAAAAATAAAAAAATGATAATAAAAGATACAACAGATATCTAAATATATACAAATTTACTTGAATTAATACATTATCTAATATACAATAGCTTTATGGAAATGAAATAAGGAGGGTTTTGTATGTTAGGATATTCAAATAACCTTGGAAATATACATTATTCAGAAGAAGTGCTTGCTAAGATAATAGGTTTATCAACAATGGAATGCTATGGTGTTGTAGGTATGGTATCAAAAAATGCTTCTGAAGGCTTATGGGAATTAATGAGAATTGAGAATTTAAGTAAAGGTGTTAAATTAAATTTTACTGAAGACGATAAATTAAATATTGAATTATTTGTAATGGTTGAGTATGGAACTAAAATATCAGTAATAGCAAATAATATAATTCAAAAAGTACGTTATAGTGTTGAAGGCTTTACTGGATTAAAGGTTGCTCAAGTTACGGTAAATGTTCAAGCGGTTAGAGTCTAGGAGGGAATAGGATGAAATATCAAAAAATAAACGGCCATGATTTTTACAACATGGTTGTTAATGCTAGTAATAGGCTATTAGAAGAAAGCGATTTTGTTAATGCATTAAATGTTTTCCCTGTACCTGATGGAGATACAGGAACTAATATGTCAATGACATTTAAAGCAGCCGTAAAAGAAATTGAAAACTTGAATTTAGAGTCTATAGGAGAAGCTTCTAAAAAACTAGCAAAAGGTGCTTTAATGGGAGCTAGAGGTAACTCTGGAGTTATTCTTTCTCAAATTTTAAGAGGAATTTCAAAAGGTTTAGAAGGCAAAAATGAAGTTGATGGAAAAGAACTTGCAGTAGCATTTGAAGAAGGAAGTAAAGCTGCATATAAAGCTGTTATGAGACCGACAGAAGGTACTATATTATCAGTAATAAGAGCTGTTGCTGAATCAGTAGAAAATACAGAACAAAGAAATATAATAGAAGTTATGGAAACAGTTGTTACTAATGCTAAGATAATGCTAGATAAAACACCAGATTTATTACCAGCTTTAAAGAAAGCTAAAGTTGTAGATTCAGGTGGAATGGGATTATATATCATTCTTCAAGGAATGCTTGATGCTTTAAAAAATGATATAAAAGCAGAAATAAATGATGTTGCAGTAAAATCAGCTGGAACTACAGGTGCTGCTTCTACTGAAGATGTAGATATAAAATTTGGTTATTGTACAGAATTTATAATATTAGGAGATGCAGCTAAAGCTAAAGAATTCCAAGATAAGATTGAAAACTTAGGGGATTCTATGATTGTAGTAGGTTATGAAGATGTTATTAAAGTTCATATACATACTAATAATCCAGGTGAAGTATTATCAAATGCTGTACAGTATGGGGAACTTTCAAAAATAAAGATAGATAACATGAGAGAAGAGCATAGAGAAGTATTAGCTCTTAAAAATGAAGAAGCAGCTAGTGATGTTCAAGAGGAAATTGCACCATCAGAAACTAAGAAATATGCATTTATTTCAGTGGCAATGGGAGACGGAATTACTAGAGTATTAAAAGATCTTGGAGTTGACTATGTAATAGAAGGTGGTCAAACTATGAATCCATCTACACAAGATATGATGGAGTGTATATCAAAGCTTAATGCTGACCATATTTTCATATTACCTAATAACAAAAATATAATTATGGCCGCAGAGCAAGCAGCTGAAATATCAAGCAAAGATATAAGAGTGATTCCAACTAAAAGCATTCCTCAAGGAATAACAGCAATAACTATGTTTAATTATGAAGCTGATGTTGATGATAATGAGGAAGCATTAAAAGAAGCATTAGAAGTGGTTAAGACAGGTTCAGTTACTTATGCAGTAAGAGATACTGAAATGGATGGAATAGAAATAAAAGAAGGAAATATGCTAGGTTTAGTTGAAAATAAGATAAAAACTGTAGGTGAAAATTACTTTGAAGTAGCTAAACAAGTATTAGAGTCAATGATTGATGAAGATAGTGAACTTATTACTATTTTCTATGGAAAAGATGTTGATGAAAGCAAGATGGAAGAATTCATTGATGAATTAGAAGATAAATATGATGATTTTGATGTTCAATGTTATAAAGGGGATCAACCATTATATTACTTCATAATGTCAGTAGAATAATAGAAAGCAAAGCACAAGGAGCATGTCTTCTTGTGCTTTAATGTTAATTAAAAAATAAACTGTAATTGAGGATGTGATGTCGTGGATATTTCAAATGATGTTTCAGTATTAAAAGGTGTTGGGCCTAAACTCTTAGAAAAATTAAATAGATGTGGAATATTTACTATAATGGATCTTTTATTATATTTTCCAAGAGATTATGAATTTCTAGGTAACAATGTACCAATAAATGAAATTAACTATGAAGAAAAAAATGTTTTAAGCTGTGTTTGTCTTGGATGCTATGGAGATATTAAAACTAAGACAGGCAAGTATTTAACTACCATAAGATTTAACTATAACGGATCAATAATTGAAGCTAAGTGGTTTAATCAAAGATTTATTAAAAATACCTTTAACATAGGAGAAACATATGATTTAATAGGTAAGTTTAAAAAGCTTAAAAATAAGTTTGAAGTTATTAATCCTATAGTAGGTGTTAAAGTAGCAAAGGAAAATGAAATAGTACCTAAGTATAGCTTAAAAGAAGAGTTAAGTGATAAAATTTTAATTAAACTTATTTCTAATTGTTTAGAAAATATAAAGATAAATGATAATCTTCCACAAGAAATAATAGATAAATATAAAATGGTGGATCTTGATTTTGCTATTAGGAATATACACTTTCCTTCAGAAAGAAATAAATTAGAAAAAGCTATTATACGTTTAAAATTTCAAGAATTATTTACGTATTCTATGAAACTGTTACTTTTAAAAAGAAAATTAAAGATAGAAAATGGAATTTCATTTCCATGGGTAAAGGAGCTTAGTGATTTAAAAGCAGCTCTTCCATATAATTTAACAGAGGCACAAACTAGAGTAGTGAGAGAAATACTAAGAGATCAAAAAAGTTTATTTCCAATGAATAGGTTGGTGCAAGGAGATGTAGGTTCAGGAAAGACTGTAGTAGCCCTTATAGCTATTTTCAATGTAGTTAAATGTGGTTATAAGGCAACACTTATGGTTCCAACAGAAATATTAGCCAATCAGCATTATGAAGAAGCAAAGAAGCTTTTAGGAGCTTTCGGTATACATATAGAGCTACTTACAGGTAGTACATCTGCTAAAGAAAAAAGAAGGATAAAGGAGCTTATTACAACAGATTTACCTATGGTTGTAATAGGAACTCATGCCTTAATACAGGAAGATGTAGATTTTAAGAATTTAGGACTTGTTGTTACTGATGAACAACATAGATTTGGTGTTGAACAGAGAAATAGGCTTATTAATAAAGGAAAAAAACCAGATGTATTAGTTATGACAGCAACACCTATACCAAGAACATTAGCTTTATATGTATATTCAGATCTTGATATATCTGTAATTGATAAGCTTCCACCAGGTAGAAAACCCGTAAAAACGGAATTTTATAACAGCAGTGATAGAGTGAATGCTTATGATTTAGCATTAAATGAAATTAAAAAGGGAAGACAAGTATATATTGTATGTCCTCTTATTGAAGAAGATGATAAACTGTCACTAAACTCTGTAGAAAAACTATATGATGAATTAAAGGATGGAGTATTTAGAGGAATAAATATTGAAATATTACATGGAAAGATGAAACCAAAAGAAAAAGATGAAATAATAAATAGGTTTAAGATGAATGAAACTAAGGTTATAATTTCTACAACTGTAATTGAAGTAGGAGTAAATGTGCCTAATGCATCTGTTATGATTATAGAAAATGCTGAAAGATTTGGTTTAGCTCAGCTTCACCAGTTAAGAGGAAGAGTTGGAAGAGGGCAGTATGAATCATATTGTATTCTAACTGGTAATGCAAAAACGAATATAACAAAAAGAAGAATGGAAATAATGACTAAGTCTACTGATGGATTTTATATTTCTGAACAAGATTTAAAACTTAGAGGTTCAGGGGAATTGTTTGGAATTAAACAAAGTGGTGATGAAGGTTTTATTTTAGCTAATTTATATGATGATATTAAAATTCTTAGGTGTGCAAGAGAGGAAGGCAAGATACTTTTAGACTCAAAAGAGCCTGATAAAATTAAATTATGTAGTGATATAGCTTATTCTTTAGAAAGATGGAGTAAGTATATATGCTTTAACTAATAAAAAAATTGTTTATAGAAATGTTATATGATAAAATGGTAATGTTAAACTAAAGGAGGAATGTTAATGAGGATTATATCAGGAAAAGCAAGAGGACGTAAGTTAATACCTCCAGCTACTATGGAAACAAGACCTACATTAGATAGAGTTAAAGAAGCAATGTTCAATACTATTCAAAATTATATATTAGATGCTGTTGTTGTTGATGTTTTTGCAGGAACTGGAAGCTTAGGTCTTGAATGTGCTAGTAGAGGTGCAGCAGAGGTATATTTAATAGATAAAAGTCCAGTTACCTTTCCATTACTAAAACAAAATGTAGAAAATTTAAAGTTTGAAGATTGTAGTTACCCATTAAATATGGATTCGTATGATGCACTTAAATCTTTAGCTAAAAAAGGAAAAGTATTTGATATTATATTTATAGATCCTCCATATTGCAAAGAAATGATTCCAGAAGCAATGAAGATAATAAAAGAGGATAATTTATTAAAAGAAGATGGAATCATAGTAACTAAAATTGATTCTATTGAAGAAATATATGAAGGTTATGAGGATATAATCTTGACTAAAAGCAAAAAGTACGGAAACACAACTGTATGCTATTATAGAGTTGATTATTAATTAGAGTAGGAGAAATATATGAAAACAGCAATTTATCCTGGAAGCTTTGATCCAATAACAAATGGTCATTTAGATATTATACAAAGAGGTTGTAAGATTTTTGATAAGGTTATTGTAGCAGTTTTAATTAATATAGATAAAAAAGGTTTATTTGCTATAGATGAAAGAGTAGAGTTAATTAAAAAAGCAACAGCTCATTTAGAAAATTTAGAAGTAGTAAGCTTTAATGGATTACTAGTAGACCTAGCTAAAGAATATAATGCACGAGTTATTTTAAAAGGATTAAGAGCAGTATCGGATTTTGAATATGAACTACAAATGGCACTTATGAACTCTAAACTTGATCCGAATATTGAAACATTATTTATGATGACATCTATTAAATATTCATATCTTAGCTCTTCATCTGTAAAGCAAGTAGGAAGATTTGGTGGAGATATATCAGGATTAGTGCCAGTAGAGATTGTTGATGTTGTTAAAAACAGATTAAAATAAATTTTTATTTTGGAGGTGAGTAATTTGAATAGGGTAGAATTAAATGTTATGGAACTATTAGAATATTTAGAAGAAGTATTAGAAAATGCTCCTAAAGTGCCAATAACAGGGAAGTCGATGATTGATAAAAAAGAATTTGAAGAAGTAATTGAGCAAATTAGAAATTACTTGCCTGATGAACTTAAAAAGGCTAAATGGGTAATTGGAGAAAAGGATAGAATTCTTGAAGATGCTCAAAAGGAATATCAAAATGTAAGAAAAGAAACTATAGAAATCATGAGACAAAATATAGAAAATCATGATATGGTTAGGGAAGCAAAGCTTCGTGCAAGTGAGATTATTGCTTTAGCACAAAGAGATGCTAAAGCAATAACAATAGGTTCTAGAGAATATTCAACTGAAATATTATCACAGCTTGAAAAGGAAATAGAGCAAAAGAAGTTACTGCTTATACAATCAATGCAAGATTCATTTGAAAAAGCAGCAAAAGAAATAGACGAAAAAATGACTAAAAGTAGTGAAACAATTAAAGAAAACATAAATGAATTAAGAAATATGTAGTTTCTTAAATAATATGTTTATCACTTTTCCGATTAAAGGGAGTAAAAGCAATGCATATATTAAAAAAAGCAAATTTTTAGCATTGTAATAAGTTTGAACATATATAGGTGATGATGTAGTTTCTGTAGCGAAAACAATACTAGAAAAAATGAATGTAATTATGAAGCTAAATATTCCACAAATAAACTTTATAAAGGTATATTTCTTTAATGAAATATTAAATTTACCTGTAAAGGATGAAATTTGACCAATTATAGAAAGACCTGAAAATGAACATATAAAGCTTATGGAACTAAGCTTAAAGCTAATTGATGAAGAAGTAGAGGTTAATATTTTACAACCATTTGTATATTCAATAGAACCTAAGAAGATTCCATATAGTGAATTAGCAGATAGTGATAATTTATTTTCTATAGTACTAAAAATAATATTTATTAAGGAATTATTTTTTATTATACCTATAATAATAGAAAAGATAATTACAAATGCACCAACTTGTAAAGTAGTATTAATTGCATTTTCAATAGATGTTTTTATTATTACTCCAAAATTGTATGATTCATTAGTCTTTAAAGAATACTCATTAGAATTGTTGAATTCATGAGTATTTTTTTTTGTAAAAATACCTATTATTAAAGGCGAAAGAAAATTTGCTAGTAAAAGTATAAATCCATATTTTATGTTTCCTAACATAGCAACTCCAACAGAACCTATTAAGAAAATTGGACTTGCATTTGAAGCGATATTTAATAATCTTAAAAATTCTTTTTTTGAAATATAGCCAAGTTCATAAAGAGAACAACAATATTTACAACCAAGAGGATAACCACAGAGCATACTTGCAACAATAGGAAATGATGAACAATTAGATAGTTTTAAAGGCTTACATATAATTGGACCTAAAATTTTTGAATAGAATGAAATACCATCATAATTAATTATAAGATTGCAGATAACTGAAAAAGGAAAAATTGTAGGTAAAATAGCTTTTATAACTAAATTTAATCCTGTAAAGGTATATTCCATGCATGTTTTTAAATTAAAGATAAATAGTACTATGAATAAAGTAATTAATATAGTAATTTGCAGACCAGAATGTTGGGCAAATGTATTTGACAATGAAGAAATCGAAAATATTATAAAATAAGGAAATCACCGTTGCTAAAATGGAAACAATAACATGCATAGGA
>JAKSUK010000059.1 GCA_024409095.1 Clostridium sp. | reverse complement strand
GCCTGGAGTTCGCCCAGAGCTGTTCCCGTTATATTTTTATTATTCACTATATTCTTCCTCCATAATATTATAATTTGTCTTAATTATATTTTTTCATATAAAAATATAGCTTATTCATAAAAGTTAAATAAAGAATAAATATAGTGTAATATTTATATACTTAACTAAGAGAAAATTAAATAATACTTTAATAGCTGGAGTGATATTATTGAAAAAAGACATATATAAGATTTTTCAAATTGCTTTTGTTTTTATTGGTACAATTGTTGGTGCTGGACTTGCTTCAGGTAAAGAAATTACAGAGTTTTTTACTTCTTATGGTTTAATAAGCTTTATAGGAATTATTTTTTGTGGAGTTTTTTATATAATCATGGGGACAATTATATCAAAAATAAGTATTAGGTATGAGCTTAATTCTTACAGTGATGTAATTAAAATAATAAGTCCCAATATTCTTGGAAAATTTACTGGTGCTATTACTACAGTTTATTTAATTTCTAGTGCTTCTATTATTTTAGCTGGTAGTGGTGCATTGATTAATCAATTCTTTGGTATTCCTAAAATAATTGGAACTCTAATAATGATTGCTTTGGCATCTTTCTTTCTCCTTCGAGGAACAAATGGACTTATTGAAATAAATTCATTTATTGTTCCTGCCTTACTTAGTACTATTACTTTAATATTCATATTATATATTATATTTTGCTATGATAATCTCAGTATAAATTATATTTCTCAATTTGCACCACCTAAAAAAGGAATATTAATATCCACAATACTTTATGCTGGATATAATACGCTTTGCTGTTCTGGTGTATTAGTTCCTCTAAGCAATGAAACTCGTAAACCTAAAATTATGGTGTATGGAATAGCTCTTGGTGCTATTGGTTTAACAGTATTATCTATAATAATAAATATTTTATTATTAGTAAATCAGCCATATATATATAAATATGAAATACCACTTCTTTTATGTGCACAAAGGTTTGGAAACATAATTCAAGCATTACTTTTAGCTATAATATGGCTTGAAATGTTTTCTACTGAAGTATCAGATGTTTATTCAATTAGCAAAACTTTAGAGCAAACTTTTAAAGTACCATTTAAAAAGGGAATATTTATTGTTTTAGCTTTTGCACTTCCAATATCACAAATAGGATTTTCTAATCTTATTACTACACGTTATCCTATGTTTGGTATTCTAAGCCTAATTTTTATAACACAATGTATCTATTTCTTTTATAAAAACAAAGAAAAGCTTAGCTAATATGCTAAACTTTTCTTTTAAATTAAATTTACTCATAGTATTCAAAAGTTGGAACATTAGGACTATTTATCATATCAATTGAAATTGGTGGTTTGAATATTTTTTTAATTCCTTTTCTTCTATCATTAAGTTCCGCTATTTTTGAAACACCTACATAAATATCAGATATTCTATACCAAGTTGCATAATTTACTACTCCTGTTTGCGGAAGATTAAATACCTGTTGAAATACTTTTACAGCCTGTCTAGTTGCATTTCCATAAATACCATCTACAGCTACCTTAGGTATTAATGGATAATTTCTTGCTATTCTATTAAGTTGTTCTTGAATTGTACTAACCTCATCTCCTCTTGAACCTACAATAAGGTCATATCCTGGATATGATGAAGGACTACCAGTAACTTGTTCTGCTGTAACAAGCTCAATATTATTTCCATAAAAATAAGTTAATATCTCATATGGAGTTCTTCCTTGATCTCCAAGATACTTACTACCCCATTGTGTCATCCATTCAGGACATTGAACATTTTTCCCATCACAATATTGTGTTAAAAGTGGTTGCTTCCTACCATATCGCCTTACATAAGTAGAAAAAATATCATCTACAACAGCGCCTATATTATCATATATATTTCTACCATAATTAAAGGCATGGTCATATGCAGTTGAATTAGTTATTTGATAGTTCTTTCCTTTAGCACGATACCATTCTGTATAAATTCTATTTAGTGTAAATGAAATTATAGCATAAACATTTGCTCTAATTGTAGACTCTGACCATGTAGAATATATTTCACATGAAGCAACATTTTTAATATAATCTTTATAACGCACTGTAACATTGGATGCTGATGTATTATTGGGTGAACCTTGATGTACTGTTATATACTCTGGTATTACAGGTTTAGGTAAAACAACTCCACTAGTAGGTGGCGGTAATGGTTTATCTACCTCTTCTGGAATCTTTGCTGAATAATTTCCATTTAAGGTATTAGGTTGAATATTTATAACATCTGCCCTTGAACCCATTTTTCTTGATGACTCAGATGACTCAATTAAAAAGCATTGTTGTATTGCTATTTGAGTTGGAAATATCTGAATTCCATTAACAACTAAGCTTTGGAATCCTTCTCTTTCTATTTTTAAATCATAAAGGCTATATGGAATCTTTCCTATTGGTTGTTGTGAGTATTCAAGTGGAGGTGCTTCTAGCTCTATTACTTGCGTTTCTCCAGATGAATTAGTAGTAAGGTCTACAGTTTGACTTTCGCCTATTTGCCCTTCTGATGGTGTTAAAGTTGCTCTTATCCTATCTATAGGAACATAGCTATCTTCCACAAAACACTGAACCTTTAATCCACCTTGTTCTGCCATATATTACTCCTTAATATATTAATCCCTTATATTAATATGCTTTTATATTGCCTTTAGTGATTTTTACATTTTCTTTGGCTTGCGTACAAAAAGTCCTTTAACATTATATTCTTCATAATCATTTTTAATACTTCTGTTTTCAGCTTCTGAATATATTTCTCTTATTGTATTAAAAACCCCTTCTAAATCAAACATACCATATCCCCAATTTCTATTTGGATAAATATCTCCTGGTCTTGTTCTTGCACCAGCTCTAATATATGCTCTAACTTGAACTGCATATAAATTATTATTATTTCCATTTACAATAGCCCATTGTAAAATAAGTGCGCAACTTCCAGCAACAACAGCACCTGCTACTGATGCTCCTGAAACTATTTTTGTTCCACCACCAACATTAGGTGCTACTGCATTTATCCCTCCTGCTGCCACATCAGGTTTAATAATTCCAATCCTTGTATATCCTCTTCCAGATTCACTTACTATAGAGTTGCTATTTTGGTCATAATAAGCCACTGAAATACTACTTGGTGATGTACTTGGTAAAGTTATAGTTGAATTATCAATAGGGTCCAAAAATTTAGTATCTGAATCTAATAATTGCCTTTGAGGAATCCATGCATAATAATTACCATTTACTATATATTTGCCTGTTAATCTAAATCTCCATATTCCTTCTCTTAAATTTTTTGCTCTAATATATATTAAAGTATCTCCTGTAGTAAATTCTGGACTAGCAAATATAATATTCATTTCTGTTCCTTCATAAGTAAACCTTACATTTCTATTTGGTGAATTTTTAGATGTAATATCATTTATTATCTCTCCTGATGGAGATATTATTGATAATGAAACTATATTAGGCTGATTTATCCATATTTGTATTGGTAATATATTTTGTCTACTTCCTACTCTTAATTCAATATCTTTACTATCATTATTACTTGCTATAACTCCTTCTGTATGTGTAGCTGTATTTCCTTGATTTCCTGAATTAGTTACACATAAAGTTCCTACCTGCGCTGATACATTATTAATTAATTGCTCAACTGGACTATTACCTACATGTGATCCCATATTAGACTCTAATGGAATATATATAACTGCTGGTTTATTTAATTTATTAGCAGTATTAACAATATATCTTAATGCCAAGAAAATATTCCATAAATTAAAAGTTTGTTCTTTACTATCTATATACGCCTCATCTAAATCTACTTTTGTTGCATTGGCAAGCTTTACAACTATAAATTCACAATCTGGAGCTACACCTTTAAGATCAGGGTTAATTCCTCTTGCACCTGCAATACCTGCTACTGTAGTTCCATGTCCTACTTCATCTCTTGATGGAACAATTGAATATGGGTTTTCTCCTCTTTTTTGAGCTTGAATTGCTTCATTAATATCACTATCTGTAAATTCACGTCCATACTTTAATCCTAAAATTGGAATATCACCATATAAACTTTGATCCCATAATCTTATTACTCTACTTGTATCATCTTCTCGTTGAAATTCTTCATTTAAATAATCTATACCTGTATCAATTATTCCAATTATTGTTCCTCTTCCATTAAGTCGTAAGTATGGATTATCTCTAATTTCAGTTGCTCCACTTGCATCAATTGGAGAAATTGCACTTAATGTATATATAGATTGAATATCATAATCAACCATCCTATTAGCATACTTTTCAACTTCTGTTAGTTTCTCTCGTGATGTTAAAATTAACGCAAAAACTTCACTTATTCTAATTCCATCTACTCCTGGAATACTAAGTATTTTATCAACTACTTCTTCACTACCTACTTCAAAAATATAAAAGCTTCTTTCATTATTATCACCATCATTATTTATTACTGTGCTAGATAAATTATTTTCCTGCATCCTTTCTTTTCTTTGTCTATTTCCTAATGTTTCTGTAAGTAATTCTAAACTATTATCTATACAAACTTCTCCATAACCCCATGATGAATCTGGATATACAATATCTCTTCTTCCTTTTTTAGCTCCTAATGATAAATAGTACTTAAGTCTTTCTCCATATAAATATGGGTCATTTCCCTTTATAACTCCCCATTGCATCATTAATGCACATATTCCTGAAACATTAGGTGTAGCCATTGATGTTCCTGTTTTTCTATCAAAACTCCTATTAGGAATAGCTGAAATTATATTAACTCCCGGAGCTACAACATCAGGCTTTATATATTGCCCTTCATACATTTTCCCTCTTCCACTAAATGCAGATATAGTATTAGTTGAACTATTATAACTTCCTACTGATATAATATTGTTGACTGTAGCAGGAATTCCTAGGGTATTATAAGTTGTTGGATTTAAAAATTCAGTTGATATATTTAGTCCTTCTGATATTGGCAGCCACATATCGAAAGTTCCTGAATATTCATTAACACGTCTTAATACAATCTTCCATTGACCACTTGAAACATATCCATTTACTCCTGTTAAAATAATTCCTATTTGACCACTTATATCAAATGGTGCTGGACCTGTATAATATATATCGTATTTTGAATTTCTTATAGAACCACTTCTAAAGCCTTGTGCTATAAAAATTTCACCGGTACTAACTCCACTTGGCGAAACTAATTCTATAGATACTCTTGGAAGTAATGATTTATATAAATTTATTGAAATAATACTTTCATCTGATGCTACATTAAAATATATTTCTTGTATATCTTTTATTTCTCCTCCAATATGATGTGCAGCTTCACCTTCATTTCCTGATGCAATAACAATTGTTAATCTTTCTAAAGTAGCTGTTGTAGATATATATTGTTCAAATAAGCTTGTTCCATTATGTGCTCCATCATTAGTACTTAAACTCATATTTATTACTAATGGCATATTTAATTCTTTACTTTTATCTACTAGAAATTTTATGCCTTTCATTATCTGTGTGCTTAATCCAAACAAGCTTCTTGCAACCTTGACCATAGCTATAGATGACTTTGGAGCTACACCATAGTACCTTTTATCTATTTTTCCACCTGCACAAGCTATACCTGCTACATGCGTTCCATGACCTGCTGCATCTATTGAACTTACTATAGAAAAAGGATTACTTGACTTTAAAGCTTCATTAATCATAGTTTTATCATAAATTTTTCCTTCTTGCTCTAAATCATATATATACTCTATTCTAGTTGTTCCATCATCATTTAAAAAAGCTGGATGAGTATAATCTATACCAGTATCTATAAATCCTATAAGCACTCCTTCACCATAAATATTATAAGTACTTATTGCTTGTGGTACACAAGATGCTCTATTTCCTTGTTCATCTGTAATATATAAATTTTTCGGAAACTCTATATAATTTATTTTTGGATTTAAAGCTAAATCTACTATTTTATCCACAGAAATTGTAACAATCCCAAAGTTATATCCTAAATCTAAGTACTTTCCACCTAAGTTATCCACAAATTGTGAAATGTTATCCACATTATCCCCAGAAATAATAACAACTTCTATTTCATCTTCATATTTATCTATAAAATAAGTATTAGATATGTTTAATTTATTTAGCACTTCACTCGGAAAGCTCTTTAATAATCCAAGATTATTTTCTATATTTAACACCTCTTGTTAATTATTTATAATAATATATGTTTTAAGTATAAAAAAAAGTGCCTTTCGGCACTTCTTATAATTTTATTTCTATTCTTTCTAATTTAGCTAATACTTCTATTTCTTTAACTTCTGCTGTTTCAGTCATAAGAGCTCCACCATTACTTACTAGAAGTACTTTTGAATTTCCAAGACTTTTAATTTGTCTTATTTTTCTCTTACCTTTATATTCAATTAAAAAGAATCCATTATTACTTATTTCTTTTACTAAATGAGCAAAAGCTAAATCTCCTGGCATCATTCTAAAACCAGACATTTCACTATCTTCAATTTCTATATATAAAACTTTATCTTGTGTAAAACCTTCTATTTTATTAGAATGTACTGGTAATTCTTTTCTTCCCTTTATAGTATTTAACTTATAACCATATACAGGTACACTTTTTAAAACTGAAGAAAAAGCATCATTCCAAAGTTCATTTACTTCTATTTTAGCAGGTTTCTTACTAATAGCTTCATTTTTTCTTTCTTCCATTAAAGCTTCATCTGTAACTACCATGCTCACATCATTTAAATCAACTTTTAATATTTTAGCAGCTCTATCTATAAAAGATTCTTGAACTACTCTTCTTCCCATTTCAACTTCATTTATATATTTTTCTGCTACACCTAGCTTTTTAGCTAAAACCTTTTGAGTCATCCCAGATTTTAATCTAGCTTCTTTAATTTTTTCTCCTACTCTACTCATAATATTTTATCTCCTACCCTTAGACATAGTTTCTCTTTCTAAAACAAGATGATTAGCTAAATAGTTTACAGTCCAATTTATTGATATTGGTGTTACTACTGCTAATATTCCTCCAGTAACTATCTTTCTTGTTGTAGAAATCATATTTTTCATTTCTCTTTGTGCAAAATTATTGAATAAAATTAATTTTTCTTCTGAAGCATTTTCATTTGATGTTTCTATCTTTAATCCTTCAATTATATCTTTAACCGTCATATTAGTCATTTCTTTTGTAATTTCCACTACCTTAAAAGGAAGCCTCTTAAGCTTTTGTAATTCTTCATCTTTAAGGTTATAAACTAATATACATTTATTATTTTTTAACATTTTTCTCTCCTATTTATAAATATAAGTTAAGAATGATGAATTAATATAACTCATCATTCTTATATATTTATTAATCTTCAATTATAGTTGGTGCATCATATTTTTCACCAAAAGTGTCTACTGTAACTTTTTTCATTACTTGATCTTCATATGGTTTATCATTGTAATCAGTTTTAGTAGCTACTATCTTATCAGCTACTTCCATTCCTTCAATAACTTTACCAAATGAAGCATATTGGTCATCTAAGTGTGGTGCATCTGCTACCATTATAAAGAATTGGCTTCCTGCTGAATCTGGAATCATAGTTCTTGCCATTGAAAGAACTCCTCTTTTATGTTTTAATTCATTTTTAAATCCATTTCTTGAGAATTCACCTTTAATGCTGTAGCCTGGGCCTCCCATTCCTGTTCCTTCTGGACATCCACCTTGAATCATAAATCCTGGTATTACTCTATGGAACATAACTCCATCATAAAATCCTCTATCAATTAAATCTATAAAGTTTCTTACCGTATTTGGAGCTATTTCAGGATATAATTCTGCTTTAATAACTCCTCCATTTTCCATTTCTATTGTAACTATTGGGTTCTTCATAAAAACTTCCTCTCTTTCATTTATTTATAGTTTATTATTATCATATTTATCCATAGTAATTCAAGAAATATTTTAATCTTTTATATTTTTTTGATAAAAAAATAAGATAAAGTTAACTCCTCTGATTAACCTTACCTTATATATCCATTCTTTTCTCTTATTATATGTATTTTTATATTCATTAAAAGGTAGTTCCTAACACTACTCTTGAAAAATCCATTACATTTGATAAGTTTTTAACATAAACTTGTTTAAAAATGTATTTTCTATCATATTTTATAATTAAATCATTTAATAAGCAATTAAGAAAAGTTGTTGGTATTCTATTAAATCCTTCAAAATCTAATTGAATTCCATCTTGTAGATTATTCCTTATTATTTCTCTTAATAATATTGCATCCTCTATATTGCACTCTTTTCCTAAAACTTCTTTTACTTTAATGTTCTTTCTCAT
>JAKSUK010000058.1 GCA_024409095.1 Clostridium sp. | reverse complement strand
GATAAGAACTGTGGTTTGTGAAAAGGAAGGATGTAGTGGAAATATTTTTTCTATAGAATCAGAGGATGGACGATTAAAATTAATATGTAGAAATTGTTCAAGTGAATACTATTTAGATACAAATTATTATGATTTTATTATGTTATCAACTTGTTCAAAGTGTAATAACGATAGTTTTAAAATTTATAGAAATACAGAAAATAATAATGTTTATCTTAAATGTTCAAAGTGCAGCTCACCTCCAGAAAAAATATATATAGATATAGATGGTAATCAGGTATCATATGAAACAAAAGTATTAAATGATGTAAAAGATCTTTTATATAAAATTGAACAAAGGATATATGGAGTAGAAACAAAGATACAAGATTTACAAGGAAGTCAAAATATATTAGAGGAATCATTAGCGTATATTAATAAATATTTGATTGAGAAGAATTAATAAGTTATTTACAAATGATTTAGAGGGTAGGAGAGGTAATGAAGCAGAAGAAAAGAATAATATCATGGATATTATTATTATCATGGATGTTTTTTATATTTTATATGTCACAACAAACAGGACAAGTATCATCAGGGCAAAGTGGGAAAATAGTTTTATTATTATCTAAGATAGGTATTAATATATCACAAGATAATATAAGCAATATAACATTTATTATAAGAAAGTTAGCTCATTTTAGCGAATACTTTATTTTATATATCTTATTATTTAATGTAATTAAGAATTATATCCATGATAAGAAGATAATATTATATTGCATAATAGGAGTTATAATTTATGCTATTTCTGATGAGTTTCATCAATATTTTATAGCAGGAAGAAGTGCACAAATTAAGGACGTTTTTATAGATAGCTGTGGAGGAATTACCGCTTCTATAATTAATAATTTGTTTCATAAATTTAAAAATACAATAAAAGTTTAATCAATGAAACTATCAATAATGAAAAATTGCATTATTGATAGTTTTTTTATAAAACAGTATAATAATATAAAATATATATAGTTAAGAAAAACCTATAATAAGTTATAAATACTCTACAAATGACCATATTATTTAACATATACATACTAAAAATACAAAAATTAATAAAATTAATTAAAAAAATGTTTGATTTTGTTAGTATATCAAAAGAAATATAATAAAAACATAACAAATGAAATTTTAATTTTAATAAATTGCAAAATTAATATTTTAATAAAAACTGAGGAGGAGTATGATGAAAGAGAACAAAAATAAAAAAAGTTTTCTAAATACTGTTGAAAAAGTAGGAAATGCCTTACCACATCCAGCAATTATTTTCTTATTGTTATGTGCAATAATAGCAGTGGTATCGCATATATGCGCTAAATTAGGTGTATCAGTTACCTATACCGGATTAGACAGATCAACAAATGAAATAAAAGAAATGTCTTCATCAATAGTTAGTTTACTTAGTCCAGAAGGAATAAGATATATGTTTACTTCAGCAGTAACAAACTTTACAGGATTTGCACCATTAGGTACAGTTCTTGTTGCAATAATAGGGGTAGGTGTAGCTGAAGGATCAGGATTAATAGGAGCTTGCTTAACAAAATTAGTAAGTAGTACACCAAAAAGATTAATAACTCTAGTAGTTGTTTTTGCAGGGGTAATGTCAAGTATAGCATCAGATGCAGGATATGTAGTTTTAATACCTTTAGGTGCTGTAGTATTTATGAGTTTTGGAAGACATCCATTAGCAGGTATTGCTGCAGCTTTTGCAGGGGTATCAGGAGGATTTAGTGCTAACCTTATGGTTGGGTCAACAGATGCTTTATTATCTGGAATCAGTACTGAAGCAGCTAAAATGGCAGATGCAACTGCAAAAGTAGGAATTACTGATAACTGGTACTTCATTATAGCATCAGCGTTCTTAATAACTATTTTAGGAACAATAGTAACAGAGTTTATGGTTGAACCTAAGTTAGGTAAATATAAAGGAACTGTATCTGAAACATTATCAGATTTAACTGATGAACAAAAAAGAGGATTAAGATTTGCAGGAATTGCTTTAGTATTATTCGTAATAGGTATGGGGCTACTAGTTGTACCAAAGAATGGTATACTAAGAAATCCTACAACAGGAGAAATTCTTACATCACCATTTATGTCATCAATTGTTGTAATTATTTCTTTAGTATTTTTAATTCCTGGGGTTGCTTATGGAATTGGTTCTAGAGAAATAAAAAATAGCAATCAAGTAATTAATTTAATGAGCAAGAGTATGTCTTCTATGGGAGCATATATAATTTTAGTATTCTTTGCTTCACAATTTGTTGCATACTTTAGTTATACAAATATGGGGACTGTAATAGCTGTTAATGGAGCAGATTTCTTAAAGCAAATAGGGCTAAAAGGAGTTCCATTAATAATATTATTTATACTTGTTTCAGCATTTATAAATATATTCATGGGATCAGCTTCAGCAAAATGGGCAATAATGGCACCAATATTTGTGCCAATGTTAATGGAAATGGGTTATTCACCAGCTCTTACTCAAATGGCTTACAGAATTGGGGATTCATCAACTAACTTAATATCACCATTAATGAGTTACTTTGCATTAATAGTGGCATTTGCACAAAAATATGATGATGAATCAGGAGCAGGAACTATAATTTCAACTATGTTACCTTATTCAATGGTATTTTTAATAGGATGGTCATTATTACTAATCATATGGTTTGTTTTAGGACTTCCATTAGGACCAGGGGTAGGAATAGGTGTATAATTTAAATAATTAAAAGAGACTGTCTACTAAATGACTTAAAAGTTATTTAGTAGACAGTCTCTTTTTCTTTTTTAAGAATAAGTAACAGAAATAAAAATGGATAAATCTTATTAATTAAGGGAATAATTTTATAACAATAGGAAGTAAATAAAATAGTTTTGGAAATGTTACAAGGCATGTACTATTTGGAGATATTAAAACATAAAGATTTAATAGATATTTATTAAGTTAAATAGTTTCAAATAAAAATTATATAAACATTATGTAAGAAAGGTGGGTGAAAGATAGTACTTAAGGCAAGTATTATCTAAGATATCATGAAAAACTACAATTTTGAAAATTTAAGAAATGTAGGCTTGATAGGACATGGTGCTACAGGAAAAACATCATTAGCAGAGGCATTATTATATTATACAGGCACTACTGATAGACTTGGAAAAAGTGAAGATGGAACCACTGTAATGGATTATGAAGCAGAAGAAAAAAAGAGAGGTATTTCTTTATCAACTTCTGTGGCTTGTGTTGAATGTAATAATACAAAAATTAATATAGTTGATATGCCAGGATATTTTGATTTTGAAGGCGAAATGATACAAGGAGTGAAGGCTATAGATATAGCAACAATTGTAGTGTGTGCTGTATCAGGTGTTGAGGTAGGTACAGAAAAGTCATGGAAATATTGCAATAAAGTAAATCTTCCAAGAGCATTTTTTATTAATAAAATGGATAGAGAAAATGCAGATTTTGATAAAACATTAGAGCAAATGAAAGAAAAATTTGGTCTTAGTGTAGTTCCAATAGAATATCCAATAGGTAAAGAAGATAATTTTATTGGTGTAGTAAATATAATTTCACAAAAAGCATTTAAATTAGATAATAAAACTAAAAAAATGGTAAGCATAGATATTCCAGAAGACCTTATTGATAAAGTAAATGAATGTAGACAAATGATAATGGAAACAGTTGCTGAAACTGATGAAGAATTATTAGAAAAATATTTAGAAAATGGAGAGCTTAGCAATGAAGATATATATTCAGGATTTATAAAAGGATGTTCTGATGGCGAAATAGCTCCTGTATTATGTGGAAGTGCTACAAAATTAATTGGTATTAAGTCTATGTTAGACAATATTATAGAGTGTTTCCCATCACCTAAATATTCACTTGCTCATAAAGCTGTTGATATGGAAACTAAAGATGAAATTTCTATAAGGGTTGAAGAAAATAAACCATTTTCAGCTTATGTATTTAAAACTATAGCTGATCCTTTTGTAGGAAAGATTTCATTATTCAAGGTAATTACAGGTAGCTTAAAGGGAGATACACTAGTAAATAATACTAATAGTGGCAAGCAAGAAAAACTAGCTCATTTATTTTTTATGAGAGGAAAAAATCAAATTAATACTGATAAAATAATTGCAGGAGATATAGGTGCAGTAGCTAAATTACAATTCACATCAACTGGTGATACTTTATGTAGCCAAGAACTCAATATTAAATATAATAAGATTAAGCTTCCTGTACCAGTTATGCCAATGGCAATACTTCCTAAAGCAAAGGGTGATGAAGAAAAAATTTCTTTAGCATTGTCTAAATTAATAGAAGAGGATCCTGTATTTAAAATTGAAAGAGATAAGGAAAATGCAGAAACAATAATTTGGGGATTAGGAGAAACTCATTTAGAGGTAATAGCTAATAGAATAAAGAATAAGTTTGGAGCAGATGTTATTTTGCAGACACCAAAGGTTCCATATAGAGAAACTATTAAAGGTAAGGCTGATGTTCAAGGAAAACATAAAAAACAATCAGGAGGACATGGTCAGTATGGTGATGTTAAGATAAAATTTGAACCAAGGAATGATGGTGAATTTGATTTAGATTTTGTTGATAAAGTAGTAGGTGGAGCTGTTCCAAGAAACTTTATACCAGCAGTAGAAAAAGGTTTAAGAGAATGTATGGTTAGTGGGGTATTAGCTGGTTATCCAGTTATAGGAGTTAGAGCAACATTATATGATGGTTCATATCATCCAGTTGATTCATCAGAAATGGCTTTTAAAATAGCTTCATCAATAGCATATAAAAAAGGTTTAGAAAGTGCAAAGCCTATACTATTAGAGCCTATAATGAATGTAGAAATTATGATTCCTGATGAATATATGGGTGATGTAATGGGCGATATAAATAAAAAAAGAGGTAGAGTTATGGGAATGGAACAAGTAGGTGATGAACAAAAAGTTATTGCTGAAGTTCCTATGGTTGAAATGTTTAATTATGCTACTGCATTAAGAGCTATGACTCAAGCAAGAGGAAGTTATGTAAGTTCATTTAGTAGATATGAAGAAGTACCTGAGTCAGAACTTACAAAGATATTAAATGAATCAAAGAGATTAAAGGCAGAAGCTTAATATAATAAGAGGTGGAGAATGATTCCACCTCTTATTAAATATATTACTTATGAATAAAAAATAATTTAGCTACATAAATTATTATTGAGTAAAAAATATAGATGAACTAAAGTAGTAGGAGGATATTAAATATGCCTGACTATAGAATGGATATAAAGGGAAAATTAGGACTAGGGGAATATAGCGATATATATGATTATATGGGAATAGTCGATAAAAATGATAATTTTACAATTACTTTAGATGCATCAAACAAACAGCATATAAATATAATTACTTCAATGTTAAGAGAAGGGAATTTTGTAATAATAGATGAAGGAATTGATACTATAGGGGGTTATTATATTAATGCCAATAAGTATAAGTAATATATCTCTAGAGCTTTAAGCTTTAGGGATTTTAATTATTTAATAAAATTATGAAATTAATATATTGGATATTTATGGTATAGTATGTATATAAGTAAATTGAATTGAGGTGAAAAATATGAAAGCTGAAATAATAGCAATAGGGTCAGAAATATTGCTAGGAGATATAGTAAATACAAATGCACAGTATTTATCTAAAGAACTTGCTCAAGTAGGAATAGATGTATATCATCAGCAAGTAGTTGGTGATAATGAAGAAAGATTATTAAGAGCATATGATGAAGCATATAAAAGAAGCGAGCTTATAATAACTACTGGTGGGTTAGGGCCAACACAAGATGATATAACTAAGGAATCAGCTGCAAAATATTTTAATAAATCGTTAAAGCTTGATGAAAATAGTTTAAAGAGTATTGAGAAATATTTTAATAAGCAAGGTCGTGAGTTAAAAGGAAATAATATTAAGCAAGCATATTTTCCAGAAGGTTCAATAATAATGCAAAATAGCTGTGGAACGGCAAATGGTGTTATTATTGAAGAGGAAAATAAGAAAATGATAATATTACCAGGACCTCCAAAAGAAATGGAAAGTATGTTTAAAAATGAAGTAATGCCATACTTAGAAAAGTTGACAAATTGTGTAATTAAATCAAAGATGTTAAGAATTTTTGGTATAGGTGAAAGCTTTATGGCAGAAGAGTTAGCTTATCTTATTGATAATGGAAAAAATCCTACTGTTGCACCTTATGCTAAAGGTGTAGATGTTAGTCTTAGAATAACAGCAAAAGGTAAATCTGAAGAGGAATGTTTAAATTTAATTAAGCCAATAGAAATGGAAGTAAGGAAAACGCTTAAGCAAAAAGTATATGCAGAAGGAGAAGTAACTTTAGAACATAAGGTAGCAGAAATGTTGAGTAAAAGTAACTTAACCATTTCAACAGCAGAATCTTGTACAGGTGGAATGATTGCAGATAAATTGATATCATACCCTGGAATTTCAAATGTATTTATTGAAGGTGCTGTTACATACTCTAATGAAGCTAAGATACGAAGACTTGGAGTTAAGAAAGAAACCTTAGATTTATATGGAGCAGTAAGCAAAGAAACTGCTAGAGAAATGGCAGAAGGAATATGTAAAGAAAGTGGTTCAGATATTTCAATAGTTACAACTGGAATTGCTGGACCAGGTGGTGCAACAAAAGAAAAGCCAGTAGGTTTAGTATATATAGGATTATGCTTTAAGGGGGAAACAATAGTAGAAAAATTCACTTTTCAAGGAGAACGTGATAAGGTTAGAGAAAGAGCTACTATGAATGCATTAAATTTGTTAAGGATAAAAATGATTGAAAAAGGATATTGCAAGGAATAAGAAAAGATAATCCCATTAATGAAATAATTAATGGGATTATCTTATATATAAATAAAATGGGGGAGAGGCGATTAATTATGAAGCTTTATCCACTTCATTTATATTATTATCATATAAAACTATAAATATACATTATGAGTAATTGATACTGTATTATAACTTTAAATTGAAAAATACTGTCAATATATTATTAAAATAATTTTAATAATATATTGACAGTATTACAGGAATATAGTAGAATAAAGTTGTTAAGGCTCGATAGCTCAGTCGGTAGAGCAGAGGACTGAAAATCCTCGTGTCCCTGGTTCGATTCCTGGTCGAGCCACCAGGTAAACAGCTTATTTAATAATAAGCTGTTTTTTTGTATGTATAAGTATCCATATAAAAATTAATTTTATATGGATACTATTTTTTTATATAAATAGAATAAAGCTTATGTATATTATATGTTTTCTATTTGCCAGTCTATGGGGGTTTTGCCTATAGATATAAGGAAATCATTAGCTTTTGAAAATGGCTTACTACCAAAGAAACCTCTAAAGGCTGATAATGGGCTAGGGTGAGTAGAGGTTAATATTAGATGATTTTTATTAGTTATTAAGGATTTCTTTTGAATTGCATTATTGCCCCATAAGATAAAAACAACAGAATCATTTTTTTCATTTATTAATTCTATTATCTTATCAGTTAATTGCTCCCAACCTTTATTTTTATGAGAGTTTGCTAAACCATCTCTTACTGTAAGAACAGTATTAAGAAGTAAAACACCTTGATCAGCCCACTTTTTTAAATATCCATTATTGGGAATATAGCAACCTAAATCACTATTTAATTCTTTATATATATTATTTAAAGAAGGAGGAATAGCTACAGTAGGATTTACTGAAAAGCTTAGTCCATGAGCTTGATTAGCTCCATGATAAGGGTCTTGCCCTAATATTACTACTTTTATATTTTCATAAGGAGTGAAATTTAAAGCATTAAAGATATTCTCTTTATCAGGATGAATAACATGATGCTTATATTCATAATTAAGAAAATTTCTTAAATTTGAGAAATATTCTTTTTTAAATTCGTCTTTCAATAAATAATACCAGTCTTTTGCTAAAACATGACTCATTAAAATCACCTCTTAATTTTATTTTATACAATATAAATTATAAGTATTAATAATAAAAATGCCAATAATTTGATTAAAATAGTAAAAAACGCTACCTAGTATATCATATATAGAAAAATGAAGAAAAATAGAGAAAAATAATATATATTAAGATTAATATGCTTAAATTATAAATAAAAGGTAGAAAAGTGGAGAAAAATAATGATAAGATAAAACACGTCGCAGAGATGAAATACAGATAAATATCTAGTAAATAGTTCTGCGAAATTACAAAGTAATTCCCAAAAAACTTTTTAAAAAAGTTGTTGACAGAATGAAAAGTAAGTGATAAGATAAGAAAGTCGCTTGAGGGCGACAAGAAAAAATGGTCTTTGAAAATTGAACAGAATATAG
>JAKSUK010000057.1 GCA_024409095.1 Clostridium sp. | reverse complement strand
AAGCTTAATAAAAACTTATGGTTCATTAGAAGAGGTAATACAAAATATTGATAAAATAAATTTAAGTAAATTAAGAAAAGTATTAGATGAAAATAAAGATAAGGCACTTTTAAATAAAAAACTTATATCTATAGATAAAAATGAAGAAAAAGTAGCTTTAATTACTAGTGGTAAAGGTTATAATGAAGAAAAATTAATGGATATATTTAAAAGTCTTAAATTAAATAGTCTTTTAGAATTTTTAGAGCTTGAAAATATTGAAGGAATAGAAGCACAGCAAGATGAAGTTAAAGTAATTGATAATCTTGAAGATTTTAAGAAATTTATAGAATCTAGTCAAGAAAGAGTATTTATTCTTTATGAATCTTCAAATTTTGATGTTTACTCAATAATAGACATAGAATCAATTTACATAAGTTATGGAGAAGAATATGTAAAAGTAGATTTAGTTAGTTTATATGAAACACATAAGAAAGAAACAGTTAATATATTAAAGCAGTTTATGGAGAATAATGATATAAAAAAGGTTATTCATGATGGCAAGGATTTATTAACAGCATTAAGCAAGGATAATATTTCAGTTAATGGTTTTGATTTTGATACAGCTATAGCTGCTTATCTAATAGATTCAGCAAGAGCAGATTATAATTTAAAAATTCTTATTAATGAGTACCTAGAAAAAAGTATTGATGAAAAAATGTCATGTGCAATTAAATTTTTAAGTGAGCTATATATTTATTTAAAAGATAGAATAGAAAAAGAAGGTATGGAAAAACTTTATTATAATGTAGAGCATCCACTTATATATGTATTATCAAGCATGGAATCAGTAGGATTTAAAGTTAATGCTGAAATGCTTGATAAACTAGCAGTAAAGTTTAAAGAGGAAATAAAGAAAACTGAAAAGGAAATATATGATTTTTGTGAAGAAGAATTTAATATATCATCTCCAAAGCAATTAGGAAAGATATTATTTGAAAAGCTTGATTTGCCTATTATAAAGAAAACAAAGACAGGATATTCAACTAATGCTGATGTATTAGAAAAATTAAAGGATAAGCATACTGTAATTGAAAAAATAATTTATTATAGACAAATAACAAAATTAAATTCAACTTATGTTGAAGGATTAAAAAATGTAATCGATATTGATGGAAGAATACACTCAAGCTTTAATCAAACGGTAACAACTACAGGTAGATTATCAAGTACAGAGCCAAATCTTCAAAATATACCTGTGAAGTATGAAATGGGAAGAGAAATAAGAAAGGTATTTATTCCTAAAGAAGAAGGAGATATACTACTTTCTTGTGACTATTCACAAATAGAACTAAGGGTACTTGCACATATGTCAAATGATACAAATATGATAGATGCTTTTAAACATCATAGTGATATTCATACAAAGACAGCAGCTGAAGTATTTAAGGTTCCATTAGAAGAGGTAACTTCTATTATGAGAAGTAGAGCTAAGGCTGTAAACTTTGGTATAGTTTATGGAATAAGTGATTTTAGTCTTTCTCAAGATTTAAAGATAACTAAAAAAGAAGCTGCTGAATATATGGCAATATACTTTGATAGATATCCAAAAATTAAAGATTTCTTACAAGGTGCTATAGATAGTGCTAAAGAAAATGGATATGTATTAACACTTTTAAATAGAAGAAGATTTATTCCTGAAATAAAGTCATCTAATAAAATAGTAATGGCTTTAGGTGAAAGGCTTGCTATGAATGCACCAATACAAGGAAGTGCAGCAGATATAATAAAGCTTGCTATGGTTAAAGTATATGAAAGATTAAGAAAAGAATCATTATCTAGTGAAATAATATTACAAGTACATGATGAACTTATTTTAAATGTTAAGCCAAATGAATTAGAAAAGGTAAAAAAATTAGTTGTAGAAGAAATGGAAAATGTATTTGAATTATATGTACCTCTAGATGTTGATGTAAATTTAGGTGAAAATTGGTATGAAGCAAAATAGGGGGAAGAAAGAATGATAACAATAGGGTTAACTGGAGGAATTGGTTCAGGAAAGAGTACAGTATCATTTATGCTAAAATCTGCAGGATTTGAAATTATTGATGCAGATATTATTGCAAGAGATGTTTTAAAAAAGTATCCTGAGATTTTAGAAAAAGTTAAAGTAGAATTTGGTAGTGGATTCTTTGATTGGAGAGGAGAATTTAGAAGAAAAGAATTTGGTAATCATATATTTAGATTTCCTAAGCAAAGAAAAAAATATGAAGAAATAATAATTCCTTATATAAAGCGAGAAATATTTGAGAGTATTGATAAGCATAAGAAGAATGGAACAAAAATATTAATTTTAGATGCACCTACTTTAATAGAAAATGATTTGCATAAGGAAGTAGATTATGTTATCTTAGTTTGGGTAGATAAAAATACCCAGGTTCAAAGAGTAAGGTCTAGAGATGGTATAGGTAGGGAAGATGCTATAAATAGGATTAATTCCCAAATGCCATTAGAAATGAAAAAGGATTTTGCTAATATAATCATTGAAAATAATGATGTATTGCCTAAGACTAAGGAACAAGTTGATCTGCTTATTGATTTTTTAAATAGCAATTTGAAGTAGGGAGAGACAATGAATTTAAAAAAAATTATAGCACTTTTACTTTTAGTTTTGCTTACTTTTTTAGGAGTACAGCAAGGAATGAAGAAATATTTATATCCTTATCAGTATAAGGAATATATTGAAAAGTATAGTAATGAATATAATTTAGATCCTTTACTTGTTTTATCAGTAATAAAAGCTGAAAGCAAATTTAAGGAAAATTCAACATCAAGTAAAGGTGCTAAGGGCTTAATGCAGATTATGGATAGTACAGGGCAGTGGATATCTTCTAATGTAGAAATAAACTATTTTATTCCTCATATGTTGTATAATCCAGAAACAAATATAAAAATGGGATGTTGGTATTTAGATAATCTGATACACCAATTTGGCAATGTAGACACAGCACTAGCAGCTTATAATGCAGGAAGCGGAAATGTAAGTGAATGGCTCCAAGATACTGAATATTCAAAAGATGGAGAAACACTGTATAATATACCATTTGCAGAAACTAAAAAGTATGTTGATAGAATAAAAGTTAATTATAAAATGTATCAATACTTATATGGAGAAAAATAAAATTACAAAAATAAGAGACCATAGCTAAAACCCTATGGTCTCTTATTTTTTATCTTTTCTTAAAGGTAGCAGTACACCATTCATTAGTTTGATATTTTTCAATAAATTCAAAGTTATATTTTTCAACATTAGTTCTTACTTCATCAAAGCTCCATTCTACAAGTCCTGAAACTAAAAGATTACCATTTAAATTTAAATGACTATTTATAAATTCCATAAACATTTTAGTTTCTTCACCACCAATATTAATAAATATCCAGTCGTATGAAGAATCTAATTCATGTTCGTCTTCTAGTATATTTCCTACTATAGCTTTTATATTAGTAATATTATTTAATGAAGCATTTAGTTCAACTTCATCAGTAATATCTCTTATATCTACGGCATCAACTTTCTTAGCACCAGCAAGTGAAGCTGCAATTGAAAGTATACCTGAACCAGTACCAATATCTAAAATAGTTTTATCCTTTAAATCTAACTTATTTAAAATAAGTCTAAGAATATCTTGAGTTGTTTCATGCATACCAGTTCCAAAAGCTCCTTGAGATATAAAGTTTATTTGCTTTTTATCAGGATATTCTTCTTCTGGAGAGGCTATTACCCAAGTATCATCAAGATGGATAGCTGGGAATTCAAATGTAGTATAATCATTAGTATTTTCTTCTAATCCAATATGTTTAACTCCAAGAATTGAATCAACAAGAGATATAAATTCATTTAAATCGCCTTCAGTATCATCCATTGCAACTTTTAAAGTAATATCTTCATCATTTTTTTCTATGTATCCATAACCATAATTATCAGTAGTTATTTCTAAAGGTGATTCATAAAATGCATTATAAATATTATGTATTTGTAATTTTTCCATAGCCATATCTAAATCCTTATATGGAATGGTATATGAAAGTATATACATTAATTATCTTCCTTTCCTATTAAAAGACTTCTTAGCTTTGCCCATTTTAGACTTAAGTTTATCTTTTGGTTTATCTTTAGTGTGAGCTTTTTTTCTATCTTTATGTTTATCTTTATCTTTTAAGGCAGCACTTTTTTGATTTTTCTTCTTTGAAACAGAAAATCCAAATGAACCTAGTGGGTTAGTATCCATTTTAAAATATTCTCCGTGGCAATATGAAATCAAATCAGCTTTTTCAAGATGAATTTTTCCTTTTTCATCAAATAAGTCTTTATTTACATGTGAACCAACTACATCAGCAATAAAGCAATCATGAGTACCAAGCTGAAGCACTGTTTTGACTTTACATTCAATAGATACAGGACATTCATCTATGTAAGGAGAATTTACATTAGTTCCTTCTCTCATAGTAAAATTCATTTCTTTTATTTTATCAATAGTTTTTCCTGATCGTACACCAACATAGTCCACAGCTCTTGTAAGCTTAGAAGTAGGCATATTAACAGTAAACTCCATAGTTTCTGAGATGTATTTATGTGAAAGACGTTCAGGTCTAACAGAAATAGAAAGCATTGGTGGTTTAGTACAAACTGTACCAACCCAGCCTACTGTAAATACATTGTCTTTTCCGTCTTTACCTCTAGAAGTAACCATTACTACAGGAACAGGGTTTAAAATTACGCTTCCTTTTAAGTCAACTTTTTCATTAATCATTTGTTAATCACCTTTCTACACTATATTCCGTATAAATTTCATTTAGATTATAGCATATTTTTGGAGAATTATGAATTATGAGTTTATAGAAAAAAAGAAATCCAACTATGGGATTTCTTTTCTTAATTATCTATAATATCTATTTCTTCTATTTTTTGATCTACTCATATTAATAACTCTAGCAAGAATTACAATTAATACAATAACTATTGCTGCAAATAATAAAGTAGCTCCATAGATAGGAAGACTAGCTTTTAATAAAGTACCAGTTGTAAGAGAAATAGTACCTTTAACTGTTTCTTCAAATTCTCCTATCTTTAATGTTAAATCAACAGATTTATTTCCTGTAAGCTTCCAAGCATTAGTTTCTTTACTAGTATATAATATTTCTGCATGTTCTTCATTGAAATCATTATGATAGTAGTCTACATCATCAGAAAGTACAATAGGAACTGTTATTTGTTTAGTAGGACCTAAGAATCTAAATAATTTATAGTTTAAAGTTACAGTACCAACTTCACTACCAGCTTCTTTATAAAGAGTTTCTTCAGCAGTGTAACCGTAATTAGCTATTGCTAAAGTATCATTAAATACATTAGTTCCATCAACACCATATTGAGATCCTAAAACAACAGTAACTAAGTTTCTACCATTTTTTTGGAAGAATCCTATAAAGCAATGTCCAGCTTGTTCTTCAGTACCAGTTTTACCACCAACATTTCCATTTTGACCTAATATTTTATTTCTTGTATCAATTAATATAGTAGTACCATCTAAAGACACACTTGTTGACTTTTCAGCCATAACATCTCTTATCCAGTCTATTTTAAAAGCTTCAGTTGAAATAAGTGCTAAATCATAAGCAGTAGTTACATTATAAGTAGTGCTATTAACTTCTAATCCGTTTGGATTAATAAAGTGAGAATTAACTGCTCCTAATTCTTTTGCTTTTTTATTCATCATATCTGAAAAAGCATCAACGCTTCCAGCTACAGATTCAGCCATCATCACAGAAGCATCATTAGCAGAATAAATCATAACAGCTTTCATTACATCATCAGCAGAAATTGTGTCACCAACTTTAACACCATCACTAATGAAAGCATTAAGAGAAGTTTCAGTAAGATTTGCTGAATTTTCGCTATAAGCTATTAAGTCGCTTTTCTTTTTGTTTTCTGCAAATATTAAAGAAGTAAGTAATTTTGTTGTACTTGCAGGAGAACGTTCATCATCTGCATTTTTAGAATATATTACTTCTCCAGTATCCATATCCATAACTAAAGCAGAAACTCCTAGTATGTCTGGTTCAGCTGCACTTACATTAGTTGCAAATGGTAAAGTGATAGCAACAGCAAGCAGCAGTGAAATTGATTTGATAAATTTCTTTCTCATTTTTAAAATCCCCGTTCTATATAAGTAATTTATTTATTATTAAGCCTATTAATCATGTACTCTTTAGCTTTAATTTCAAAGCTATCATCTAATGGTTCAAGAGTTATTTCTTTACCATATTTAAATGATAGAGCAGTAGATATAAATCTATCTGCAAGCTCAGGATTTTTTGCTAAAAGAGAACCATGGAAGTAAGTGCAGTAAGTATTTTTATAAATACATCCTTCATATCCATCACTTCCATTGTTTCCATATCCATGGACACATTTTCCTAAAGGCTTTAAACCGTTTATTTGAGTACGCCCTGAATGATTTTCAAAACCAACATAATACTCATTAAATTCTTCATTATATATAACTGTATTGCCTATAAAACGTGTATCTCCACTTTCAGTATAGATATCTAAAATACCTAAACCGTTTATTTTTTCTCCATTTGGAGCAGTATAATACTGACCAAGTAATTGATATCCACCGCAAATTGCAATAAGTACTTTTCCAGCTTCAATGTATTTCTCTAGTGAATTTTTTTTATCACCACTTAAATCATTTGATACTATTGATTGTTCGAAGTCTTGTCCGCCTCCAAATAGTACTATATCATAATCTTCTACATTAAAATCATCATTTAACGAATTATGAAGAACATTTACCTTAATTCCTCTAAGCTCTGCACGATGTTTTAAAATTAATATGTTTCCTACATCACCATATACATTTAATAAATCAGGATAAAGGTGACAAATATTTAATTCCATAGCTAGTCCTCCAATTACCAAAGATTTTTTATATAGCCTTTAGAGTGTAGATATTTTCTATAATTAATCATAGCAGTATAAGTAGCTAAAATATACAATTTATCACAACTGCTATTTTTTATTGCTTCAGTTAAAGCTTCATATTGTTCTTCTATAACAAATTTATTAGGATTTAAACCAGCTGTCTTTAATCTAACAGCCATATCATAAGCTCTTAGGCCAGAAATATAAATTTCATCAATATTTGTTTTAGTAAGTTTTTCAAAATCAACATCCCATATCCAAGAAACATCTTGACCGTCAGCATAATTATCATTTAATAAGAAGGCAGCTGAAAACTTCTCTTTGTTTAAGCATATTGTATCTAATGATTGATTATATCCAGCTGGATTTTTAACTAGGAATATTTTCACATCTTTACCTTCGATATTAATTGTTTCTTGTCTTCCAAAGCTTGAAGATTGATTTTCTAGAGATTTTTTAATAAAGGAATCATTTATACCTAATTCCTTAGCAATAGAGTAAGCACATAATCCATTATAAATGTTATAAGTACCAGATTGATTTATAGAAACTTCTAAATCATTAAACTTAATAGTTGAGCCATCAGCATTTATATCAATGATATCTGTAACAGCATACATTAAATCAGAACGCTTATAACCACAATTTGGACAATAAAAATCACCTAAATGATTGTATGTAACAAAATTATATTCATATGGTGTCTTACAGAATTTACAAAACTTTGCGTCAGCATTGATTTCAATGGTCTTATTATCATTAAAAGTTTTATCAAATCCATAGAAATGAACAGGGTTTTTTAAATCTAATTTTCCAAGTAAAGATTCATCACCATTTAAAACAAGAGTAGTTTCAGGAACATTATAAATTCCTTCAAGAATCTTATTTAGGGTAGTATATACTTCGCCATATCTGTCTAACTGATCTCTAAATAAATTAGTAACAGTGATAACCTCAGGAGTTATATATTCTGTTATATATTTCAAATTAGCTTCGTCAACTTCAATAACAGCGTAGTTATCTTTTACTTTGCTACCAAACTTAAAGTTATCTACAAATGTAGTAACAATACCAGGGAAAAGATTAGCACCAGTATTATTTGTAATAACTGGATGTCCGCTTTCCTTTATAATGTTGTAAATCATGCTTGTAGTTGTTGTTTTACCATTTGTACCTGTTACTAAAATTACCTTATATCCTTTTGAAACTTTAGATAAAATATTTTTATCTATTTTTAGGGCAACTCTACCAGGAAAAGTAGTTCCGCCTTTTAAAATCGTCTTAGTTAGAAATAGTGTGAATTTTGAACATAATATACTGATAATTGTCTTAATACTAATTTTCCTCACCACCTAAATATTGTATTTACATTATTAACAAGTTGTTAACTTTATAATTAACTTCTTGAATTCCTCTAATAGTATAACATAAACTTGATTAGAAACAAATTTATCTTTAACTTAAATTATAATAGGTTGTTGAATAACTAATTTTTACAAATATACATCTGAGAAAAT
>JAKSUK010000056.1 GCA_024409095.1 Clostridium sp. | reverse complement strand
CTTGTTTATTCTTACCCACAGTATCTACATAAAAACCCCTGCACCAAAAATGCCTAAAAAATAATCTTTAGGTATTTTATATATTACGCATTTTCAAATTGACTATTATATAATGATGCATAGAATCCACCTTTTTCTAATAATTCATGATGGTTTCCTTGCTCAACAATATCTCCATCTTTCATTACTAATATTAAATCTGCATCTCTTATAGTAGATAATCTATGAGCTATGATAAAGCTTGTTCTTCCTTGCATCAATTTCTCCATAGCTTTTTGTATAAGAACTTCTGTTCTTGTATCTACAGAACTTGTTGCTTCATCAAGAATTAGAATTTTAGGATTTGCAAGAATTGCTCTTGCTATAGTAATAAGTTGTTTTTGTCCTTGAGATATATTGCTTGCTTCTTCATTTAACTCCATATTATATCCCTCTGGAAGTGTTTTAACAAATGAATCTACATGTGCAGCTTTTGCTGCTTTTTTAACTTCTTCATCACTTGCATCTAATCTTCCATATCTTAAGTTATCCATAATAGTACCATTAAATAACCAAGTATCTTGTAGTACCATTCCAAACATTTTTCTTAAATCACTTCTTCTAAACTCCTTTATATCATGTCCATCTATAGTTATATTTCCTTCATTAATTTCATAAAATCTCATTAATAACTTAACCATAGTTGTTTTACCAGCACCTGTAGGTCCTACTATAGCAACTCTTTGTCCTGGCTTAATCTTAGCTGTAAAATCATTAATTACAGTTTTTTCTTTATTATATCCAAAATGTACATGATTAAATTCTACTTCTCCATTAATATCCTTAACACTTAAAGGATTTTCTACATCTTTTACCTCTTCATCTTCATCTAAAAATTCAAAAACTCTTTCAGCAGCAGCTGCTGTAGATTGAAGTACATTAGCAATTTGTGCTGTTTGTGCTATTGGCTGTGTAAATGACCTCACATATTGGATAAAAGCTTGAATGTCACCTACTTCTATAACAGATTTTATAGCTAAAAATCCTCCAATTATTGATACTAATACATACCCCAAATTTCCAACAAATATCATTATTGGTTGCATAAGCCCTGATAAAAATTGAGATTTCCAAGCACTCTTGTAAAGAGTATCATTCAGCTCATTAAATGTATTAATTTCTCTTTGTTCTGCATTAAAAGCCTTTACTATACTATGTCCTGAAAATATCTCTTCAACTTGACCATTTACATGACCTAAATATTCTTGCTGACTTTTAAAATATCCTTGTGACTTCTTAACTACAATTGATATAAGTCCTAAAGATATTGGAACAATTAATAATGCTACTAATGTCATTATCCAGTTTATTGAAAACATCATAATAATTACACCAATTAAAGTTGTTACTGAAGTTATTATTTGTGACATACTTTGATTTAATGTTTGGCTCACTGTATCAATATCATTAGTAACTCTTGATAGCACTTCCCCATGAGTTTTAGTATCAAAATACTTTAAAGGCATTCTATTGATTTTTTCTGAAATTTCTTTTCTCATTTTATAAGAAACCTTTTGTGCTATTCCTGACATTGCAAATCCTTGTATTAATGAAAAAACAGCACTTATAATATATAAAACTAATAATGCTAATACTATTTGCCCTATATACCCAAAATCAATTCCTGCTCCACCTTGCCCTGTAACTTTGCTAACTAAGCCCTCAAATAAAGCAGTTGTTGCTTTTCCTAATATCTTAGGTCCTACAATTGAAAATGCTGCTGAACCTATAGCAAATATTATTACTATTATTATCATTAATCTATAAGGTCTTAAATAAGCCATCAATGATTTCATAGTCTTCTTAAAATCTTTGGCTTTTTCTCCACTTCCCCTCATTCTGCCCATATGTCCACCCATAGGACCTCTTATTTTTTTATGATCACTCAAAATTTACACCTCCTCTTTTGAAAGTTGTGATAAAGCTATTTGCCTATAAACTTCACAATTTTTCATAAGCTCTTTATGAGTTCCCTTTCCTACAACTTCTCCCTCATCTAATACTAATATCTGATCTGCATTCATTATTGTACTAATTCTTTGAGCTACTATTAATAATGTGCTATCACTCAATTCTTCATTTATAGCTTTTCTTAATTTAGCATCTGTTTTAAAATCTAAAGCTGAAAAACTATCATCAAATATAAATATTTCTGAATTCTTAGCAATTGCTCTAGCAATTGCTAACCTTTGTTTTTGTCCTCCTGATACATTAGTACCACCTTGTGAAATTTCTGTATTAAATCCACTTTCCTTACTAGATATAAATTCAGTTGCTTGAGCTATTTCAGCTGCCTTATTCATATATTCATCACTAATATTCTCTCCACCATATTTTAAGTTAGATTCAATAGTTCCTGAAAAAAGAATTCCCTTTTGTGGTATAAAACCTATCTTTTCTCTTAAATCATATAATGAAACATTTTTTATATTTTCTCCATCAATTAAAATCTCACCATCAGTAACATCATAAAAACGTGGAATTAAGTTAATAAGTGTTGATTTACCACTACCAGTACTTCCTATAAATGCAGTAGTTTCTCCTGCTTTTGCCTTAAAGTTAACGT
Source organism: Clostridium sp. (assembly GCA_024409095.1). Classification (GTDB taxonomy): domain Bacteria; phylum Bacillota; class Clostridia; order Clostridiales; family Clostridiaceae; genus Clostridium. The sequence goes on along the minus strand of JAKSUK010000056.1, from coordinate 5,926 downwards.
CTTTTAATATATATTCATCTGCACCAGGATATTTGAATGAAACATTTCTAAATTCAATTTCACCTTTTTCTTCTGACTTAAAGCTAACAGGATTTTCAATATCTTTTACAGCAATATCAATATTTAATACTTCTGATACACGTCCTGCTGAAACTAAAGCTCTTGGTAAAATTACTGATACAATAGAAATCATTAAAAATGCCATTATTATTTGCATAACATATTGCATAAATGCCATCATATCTCCAACTTGCATTGCTCCTGAATCAACTCTATGAGAACCTACCCATACTATTAAAAGTGTTACTCCATTCATAATAAACATCATTAAAGGCATCATCATAGACATTATTCTACTAACAAAAAGATTTGTCTTTGTTAAATTCATATTAGCTTTTTCAAACTTTTCCTCTTCATACTTTTCTGTACTAAAAGCTCTTATTACAAGCATTCCTGTTAAGCTTTCCCTTGTTACTAAATTTAATTTATCCACTAACTTTTGTACCATTTTGAATTTAGGAACTGCAAATACAAATAATATAGCTACTAAGCATAATATAGATAATACAGCTACTACAATTACCCATCCCATTCCAGCTTTAGTCCTAGTTACTTTTACTATACCACCTATCCCCACTATTGGAGCATAAAACACTATTCTAAGTCCCATAACTATCAACATAATAATTTGCTGAATATCATTTGTATTTCTTGTAATAAGTGATGCTGTTGAAAATTTATCAAATTCAGCATTTGAGAAGTTTACAACTTTATTAAACACATCTTTCCTTAAATTTCTTCCTAATGCTGCTGCTGTCCTTGATGCAATAAATGTAACTATAACTGCTGCAATAGTTCCAATCAATGCAACACCTAACATCTTAGCACCTGCTATAAATAAATAATTTGTCTGTATATTATCAACATCTATCCCCAAAGCTTCATATTGACCTCTAATATATGTAACTGCAAATTGAGTAACCATACTTTCAGGCATTTTCTCTAACCTTTGATTAGTTCGCATAATGTTAATAAAAATATCATTTAACTTTGCTTTTACTTCTTTATTCTTGCTATTTAATTCATATATATCATCATTTACTAACTTAGGATATTTTTTTAATAATTCTTCTTTGCTTATAAGCTTATAATTATCTTCAATCAATTCTTTATCATCATTATTAATAATTAATAATAATTTATTTAATTCTGAAGATTTTATTACTCTAGGTACTGCATCCTCAATACCTTTTTGCTGTATTCCAATATTAACTATATTAGACATATAGCTTGGAAGTGATAAATCACTTATTGCTTGAACAAATAGTAGCGCTATTGCAATTATTATACTAAGTGCAAAAGGCTTTAAATATTTTAGTAACTTTTTCATATCTCCACCTTCTTTTAATATACCTAATAATTTATATATGCTTATATTATATCTAAATAGACAAATTTTAATCTAAATAAAATAGTAAAATAAAAAATAGGCACATTAGTTGATATCAACTCAACTAAATGTACCTATTTTTTTTAATGTATTAAAACAAATTTAAGTATAAATATTGCTCCAATTACCCATGTAGGTATTGTTACTTCTTTTACTTTTCCTGAGAATGCTTTTACTGCTATATATGATAAAACTCCAAAAGCAATTCCATCTGCTATAGAATATGCAAAAGGCATCATTATTATTGTAAGGAAAGCTGGAATAGCTTCTGTATAATCATCTAAATTTATCTCTTTTATATTTTCAATCATAAATAATCCAACTATAACTAAAGCTGATGCTGTAACTGCTGGTGTAACCATACCAAATAATGGTGAGAAGAATAATGCTAAACAGAACATACCTGCTGTAGATACTGCTGTAAGACCTGTTCTTCCTCCTTCAGCAACTCCAGATGCACTTTCAACAAAAGTACTTACTGTACTTGTTCCTAAACAAGCTCCTACAGTTGTACCAATTGCATCTGCAAATAAAGCTTTTTTAACATTTCTAACTTTTCCATTTTCATCAAGCATATTTGCTTTAGTAGCTACCCCTACTAATGTTCCAATTGTATCAAACATGTCCATGAATAATAATGTGAATAATACTATTACCATATCAAATGAGAAAATATTATGCCATTCAAACTTCATAAATGTTGAACTAATTGATGGTGGCATACTGATTATAGATTTTGGTAATTCAATTACTCCCATTGGAATACCAATAATTGTTGTAATAATCATTCCTAAGAATAATGCACCTTTAACTTGTCTTGCTACTAATATACCTGTAATTAATATACCTATTAATGATAGGAAAATTGTATTATTTCTTACATCACCTAATGCTAATATTGTAGCTCCATCTCCAATTACTACTCCTGCTGCTTCAAGACCTAATAAAGCTATAAATAAACCAATTCCTATTGAAATTGCTTTCTTTATATTGATAGGAATTGAATCCACTATTGCTTCACGTACATTAAAGAATGTTAATAATATAAAAATTAAACCTTCTAATAAAACTGCTGTTAGTGCAAATTCAAATGAATATCCCATTTGTAATACTACTGTATATGCAAAGAAGGCATTTAATCCCATACCTGGTGCTTGAGCAAATGGTAACTTTGCGTATAATCCCATAATTAATGTTGCTACTACAGATGATACTGCTGTTGCTGTAAAAACAGCTCCTGAGTCCATTCCTGCTGCTGATAAAATTGTAGGGTTTACTATAAGTATGTATGCCATTGTCATGAATGTAGTAATACCTGCTACAATTTCTTGCTTAACATTCGTATTATTTTCTTTAAGTTTAAAAAATCTTTCCATTTTTTATCTTCCTTTTTCTTTTATTTCGTTAAACACTAGATTATAATATCATATTTCAGCTTTTTTTCAATAGATTTATCGAATATTTTTAAATATTTTTAAATATTTATTCGTGTAATTATAAATTCATAAATTATTTTTTCTTTTTTTAGTCTAAAATTTCTTTTTTAGGTCTATACTATTATATATGCAAATGCAAATTATTCTTATTTTAGTTTAGGAGATTTCAATGAAAAGTAAATTAATAAAAATTTTAACTATACCTTTTTTAGTATCTATGTTTCTTTCAGGATGTAATAATTCCACAGAATCTAATAATAAATTAACCATAGTTACTTCTTTTTATCCAATGTATATTTCTACTTTAAACATAGTTAAAGATATTCCTAATGTAGAAGTTATAAATATGACAGCTCCACAAACTGGTTGTCTGCATGATTATAGTCTTTCTACAAAGGATTTAAAAACATTAAGTAAAGCTGATGTATTTATAATTAATGGTGCAGGAATGGAATCATTTTTAGATGATGTTATAGATGAATATTCTGATTTAAAAATAATTGAAGCTAGTAATGGTATAAATTTAATTAAAGATAAAAATGGTGATTATAATCCTCATGTTTGGGTTAGTATTTCAAAAAACATTGATGAAGTTTCTAATATAGCTCAAGAACTTTCTTCTTTTGATTCTGAACATGCTACTGAGTATTTATCTAATTCTGATACTTACATTGCAAAGCTTGAAAATTTAAAAAGTGAAATGCACGATTCTTTAGATAATATAGATAATAAAAATATCATAACTTTTCATGAAGCATTCCCTTATTTTACAGATGAATTTGGTCTTAATATTGCAGGTGTAATAGAAATTGAACCTGACTCTGAACCTTCTGCCAAGGAAGTTGAAAATATTATTTCAATAATTAATAAAAAAAATATTAAAGCTTTATTTGCAGAACCTCAATATTCTTCAAAAATTATCAATATGATATCCAAGGAAACTGGAGCTTCTATTTATACTCTTGATCCAATTGTAACAGGTGATGCAAATAAAGATGCCTATGATGATTATATTATCAAAATGAAAGAAAACTTAAATACTTTGAAAGAAGCCTTAAAATGATAAATAAAAAAAATTTTTGCTGTACAAAAATAGAAAATCTCTCAGTAACACTTGGTAGTAATAAAATTTTAGATAATGTTAATTTACATATTCATTGTGGAGAATTAACAGCTCTTATTGGGCCAAATGGTGCTGGAAAAAGCACTCTTTTAAAAGCATTATTAGGTGAAATCAAATATCAAGGAAGCTTAAAATTTCTAGGTGCAAATGATTTAACATTTAATAAACCTATAATTGGCTATGTTCCTCAATATCTTACTTTTGATGCTAATTCACCAATAAGTGTTTTAGATTTATTTACTTCTTGTAAATCTAAAAAACCATCTATATTTAAACCTAAAAAACAGATAAGAAATGAAGTTTATGAAAGTTTATGCAAAGTAAAAGCTTCACATTTAATAAATAGGCGGCTTGGTGCTTTATCTGGTGGAGAAATGCAAAGAATTCTGCTTGCTTTAGCTTTAGATCCAATACCTAATATCCTTTTACTAGATGAGCCTATTTCTGGAGTAGATCAAAATGGTACTGACCTTTTTTATGATTTGCTTATGAAAATAAAGAATAATTATGATTTATCTATTATATTAGTTTCTCACAATCTTGATTTAGTTTATAAATATTCTGATAGAGTTGCACTTATTAATCATACAGTAGTATGCTGTGGAACTCCTGCACAGGTATTTAATAATCCATCTACAAAGAAACTCTTTAGTTTAAACTATAATGATAAATCTTCAACATCAGGAGGTTAAAATATGGGTTTAGCATTTAATTGGTTATCTTATGCTTTTATGAAGAATGCCTTAATTGCAGTATTAATAATAACTCCTCTATTTGGACTTCTTAGTACAATGGTTGTTAATAATAAAATGTCCTTCTTTGCTGACTCTTTAGGACATGGTGCTTTTACAGGAATTGCTATAGGTATTCTTTTTGGTGGTTTAAATCCAATGTGGGGTGCAACTTTATTTTCAATTTGCTTTGCTATAGCAATTACAGTAATTAAAAATAAGGGAACTTCATCAACTGATACTATAATTGGAGTATTTTCATCTACAGCTATTGCTTTAGGATTAGTACTTATGAGTTATTCAAGTAGCCTTAGCAAGTTTTCTTCGTATTTAGTTGGTGATTTGCTTAGTATAAGTAAATCTGAAATAATACTGCTTATTATTGTATTTATATCAGTAATTATTTTATGGTATTTAATTTTTAACAGATTACTTATAACTAGCTTAAATACTTCACTTGCAAATAGTCGTGGAATTAATACATTATTAATAGAAATTATTTTTACATGTACTATTGCTGTGGTCGTTACTATTACTGTAAATTGGGTAGGACTTCTTATTATTAATTCTTTATTAGTTCTTCCAGGAGCTTCTGCTAGAAATATTTCTAGAAATGTTAGGCAGTATCACTTATTTTCAATACTTATTGCATTATTATTAGGTATATCGGGTCTTATATTATCTTATTACTTAAATACAGTTGCAGGAGCAACTATAGTGCTAGTTTCTTCTGCAATATTTTTCATAACTTTAATTTTCAAAAAAAAGTTTATATAATATAGGTGATTAGTAATTATATAAAAATTTGGAGGAGTAAAATTTGCAAGGAAAAACTGATTTTATTACAGTGTTAAAGAAAAAAGGCTTAAAAGTAACAAAGCATAGAAACTCACTTTTAGAAGTTTTAGAAATTGAAAATCAGCCTTTAACAGCAGAAGATATATTTTTAAAGTTAAAAGAACAAGGTATATCAATAAATATATCATCTGTATATAGAATACTTGATACTTTAGTAGATAATAATTTAATAAATAAATATGTACTTGGTGATACTAACAAAACTTTTTATGAAATAAATACACTAAAACATAAACACCATTTAGTTTGTACCTCCTGCAAAAAAATATTTCATTTAGAAAACTGTCCTCTTTCAAAATACGAAAATGAATTAGAAGAAAAGAAAAAG
>JAKSUK010000055.1 GCA_024409095.1 Clostridium sp. | reverse complement strand
CTTTGCTGAGATTGAAAAATCCATGCTTCAAGAAATTATTGAACATATTAATAATGAAAATTTAACGTCTAGAAGTCATACTAATGATGGAGAAGAAAATGATGAGCTTTTAGATGAAGCAATAAAGATTATAGTTGAATATCAACAAGCATCTATATCTTTTATTCAAAGAAAACTTAGAATAGGATTTAACAGAGCTTCAAGAATTATGGAAGAACTTGAGGCTAAAGGTATAATTTCTGAAAAGGATGGTAGTAAACCAAGACAAGTACTTATATCAAAAGATGAAATTCATAATGAATAGCATATAAAATACTTGTAAATATATCTAGGTTCAATTAAAATAAGTTATGGTTAAATACAAAACACTTAGGAGGAAAAGAAGTTTGAGTAAGTTTAAAGTGGGAATGGTCAGTCTTGGCTGTGATAAAAATAGAGTTGATTCTGAATTAATATTAGGTTCAATCAACAAATTTTATGAAATAACAAATAATCCTAAAGATGCTGAAATTATAATAATAAATACTTGCGGATTTATTGAAAGTGCTAAGCAAGAATCAATTGATACTATATTAGAAATGGCAGAATATAAAAAGACTCATAAATGCAAAATGATTATTGCAACAGGATGTTTAACACAAAGATATGGAGATGAACTTTTAGAATTAATACCTGAAATTGATATATTAATGGGTGTTAATGACTATATGAAATTACACAAGCTTATAGTTGATTTTATAAAGACAGAACAAAGAGTGTCATCAACTACGTATAAGGATGAAGGAGTAAATGAAGGTGAAAGAATATTAACTACAAATTCACATACTGCTTATCTTAGAATAGCTGAGGGTTGTAATAACTTCTGTACTTACTGTATAATTCCTAAAATAAGAGGGAAATTTAGAAGTAGAAGTAAAGAATCTATATTAGCTGAAGCTAATTCATTAGTAAATCAAGGTGTAAAGGAAATAATATTAATAGCACAAGATTTAACTAATTATGGTGAAGATTTATATGGGAAAAATGAATTACATGTTTTAATTAATGAAATATCAGAAATAGAAGGATTAGAATGGATAAGACTTCTTTACTGTTATCCAGAAGAAATAACTTCAGAGTTAATAGAAGTTATAGCTAATAATCCAAAGGTTATGAAATATTTAGATTTACCAATACAACACATAAGTAATAATATTTTAAAGCTTATGGCAAGAAAAACTAATAAAGAAACTATAATTGATAAAATTAATTTATTACGTGAAAAAGTACCTGGTATAACTTTAAGAACATCATTAATCGTTGGTTTCCCTGGTGAAACAGAAGAGGACTTTAATGAGCTATGTAGTTTCTTAAAAGATTACAAGCTTGATAATGTAGGAGTATTTACTTATTCACAAGAAGAAGGAACAGCTGCTGCTAAATTACCAAATCAAATAGATGAAGATGTTAAATTAAAAAGAAAAGAAATTCTTATGAATATTCAAAAAGATATTGTTAAAGATTTAAATGAATTGAAAATAGGGAATATATATGATACTATTATAGATAGCAGTACTGGAGAATATTACATAGGAAGAAATTATGAAATGTCTCCAGAAATAGACGGTTTAATTTATGTAACCAAAAAGAAGACTCTTAAAAAAGGTGACATAATTAAAGTCAAGATAACAAATGTTATGGAATATGATTTGGTGGGAGATGTTTTGGATGAATCTAGCAAATAAATTGACTATGTTAAGAGTTATTTTAGTTCCTGTGTTCTTAATTTTCTTGATTGGGAAGGAATTTACTTATGGCTCTATAATAGCTACATTAATATTTATAATAGCTTCATTAACGGATCAACTTGATGGATATATAGCAAGAAGTAGAAATCAAATAACTAATTTTGGTAAATTTATGGATCCATTAGCTGATAAATTATTAGTTACAGCTGCATTAATTTCTTTAGTTGAATTACATTTAATACCTAGCTGGGCTGCAGTAATAATAATTGCAAGAGAATTTGCTGTATCAGGTCTTAGAACTGTTGCTGCATCAGAAGGTATTGTAATAGCTGCTAGCTGGTGGGGAAAAGTTAAGACAGTTACTCAAATAATAGCTATTTTATTATTATTGTTACAAGTTAATATTGAATCACTACAAACACTAAATAGTTTATTTCAACCAAATGCATTTTTAAATACGTTCTTTAATTATGCTCCCCAAATAGCATTGTTTATAGCAGTTGCTATGACTATAATTTCAGGAGTTGACTACTTTATAAAAAATAAAGGAGCAATTTCAACAAATAAATAGTTTAAAATATTAAAAATAGGTTATACTTAAAAAAGTTCCTTCTATAATTAGATGGAACTTTTAACATATAATAAAACTATTATATTTTTATTGACTAAAAGAAATATTTTGTTTATAATTTGCTTATGGAACAAGTGTTCGAGAAAGGGTGAAGTTTAATGGCAAATATCGATATGGATAAAATGAAAGCTATCGAAAGTGCAATGGGGCAAATAGAAAAGCAATTTGGTAAAGGTTCAATAATGAAATTAGGAGAACATAGCTCACTAAATGTTGATGCTATTTCTACTGGTTCTCTAGATTTAGATATAGCTTTAGGAATTGGTGGTGTACCAAGGGGAAGAATAATTGAAATATATGGACCAGAAAGTTCTGGTAAGACAACAGTAGCATTACACATTTCAGCAGAGGCTCAAAAAAGAGGAGGCGCAGTAGCATTTATTGATGCTGAGCATGCTTTAGATCCTAGTTATGCAAGAAATGTTGGAGTTGATACTGAAAATCTTATAGTATCTCAACCAGATACTGGTGAGCAAGGTTTAGAAATTACAGAAGCATTAGTTCGTTCAGGCGCTATTGATGTTGTTGTAGTTGACTCTGTTGCTGCTTTAGTTCCTAGAGCAGAAATAGAAGGAGAAATGGGTGATTCTCACGTTGGTCTTCAAGCAAGATTGATGTCCCAAGCTTTAAGAAAATTAACAGGTACAATCAATAAATCAAACTGTATTGTAATATTTATTAACCAATTAAGAGAAAAAGTTGGAGTAATGTTTGGTAATCCTGAAACAACTACAGGAGGTAGAGCTCTTAAATTCTATTCTTCTGTAAGAATGGATGTTAGAAGAATAGATTCTATAAAACAAGGTGATGAAATAATCGGTAATAGAACTAGAGTTAAAATAATGAAAAATAAAGTGGCTCCTCCATTTAAGGTAGCTGAATTTGACATTATGTACAATGAAGGTATTTCTAAAGTTGGAAATATTGTAGATGTAGGTGTTAAAGAAAGTATAGTTCAAAAAAGTGGAGCATGGTTCTCTTATAATGATATAAGACTTGGTCAAGGTAGGGAAAATGCTAAACAATACTTAAGAGAAAATCCTAAAGTAGCATTAGAAATAGAAAATCAAATTAGAGGTAAATATGATTTACCTTTAAATAAAGGTGAAGCTAATGATACACCTGAAAAAGGAGAATAATTAACAATAAAAAAATCGCTTTATAGCGATTTTTTTTATTGTATAAACAAATTAAAATAGGATATAATAATAAGGTAATTGCTTATTAATAAAATATGATAAAATGAACTAAACTTGACATAATTTTATTTATAAGATAAAATAATAACAAATACTGGTTTATCATATTCAAGGTTCAGTGAGAATAATATGACACCTTACTACGCTTTTATTTTTATATATACGTATAATTAATATGCTAGGAGGTGTTAGAATGAATATATTACTAATAGTATTAGGTAATATTATTGTGTTAGCAATTATAAGTTTCATAATTTATAATCTGATACAAACAGCCACAAAAAAAAGAGTCAGTATTTTAGAGAATGAAGCAGAAGAGTTACTTAAAAAAGCGACACGAGAAGCGGAAGCTACTAAAAAGGAATCTATTTTAGAGGCAAAAGAAGAAGTTCACAGACTTAGAAGTGATTTTGATAAAGAATCTCGTGAGAGAAGAAATGAAATTCAAAGACTTGAAAGAAGAGTTATTCAAAGAGAAGAAACTCTTGATAAAAAAAGTGACCTTTTAGAAAAAAAAGAGGAAACTATCAATAAAAGACTGCATGAAATAGATGATATGGAATCAAATGTGCAAGAATTATGTAAAAAAAGAAGAGAAGAATTAGAAAAAGTAGCTAATCTATCTTCTGATGAAGCTAGAGAAATATTATTAGCTGAAGTGAAAAGAGAAGTATCTCATGAAACTGCACTAATGATAAAAGAAATTGAATCTAAAGCAAAAGACGAAGCTGATAAGAAGGCTAGAGAGATAATTACTACGGCTATCCAACGTTGTGCTGCAGATCACGTTTCAGAGTCTACTGTACATGTTGTAGCATTACCAAATGATGAAATGAAGGGTAGAATTATTGGTAGAGAAGGTCGAAATATAAGGACAATAGAAACATTAACAGGAGTAGATTTAATTATTGATGATACTCCAGAAGCTGTTATATTATCAAGTTTTGATCCAATTAGAAGAGAGGTTGCTAGAATTGCACTGGAAAAATTAATAGTTGATGGCAGAATACATCCTGCTAGAATTGAAGAAATGGTTGAGAGAGCTCAAAAGGATGTTGAAAATGATATTAAAGAAGAAGGTGAGCAAGCAACGTTAGAAACTGGTGTACATGGTTTACATCCGGAAATAACTAAATTATTAGGTAGATTAAAGTATCGTACTAGTTACGGACAAAATGTTTTAAAACATTCTATCGAAGTTGCTTATTTAGCTGCATTAATGGCTTCAGAATTAGGTCTTGATGTTAATTTAGCAAAAAGAGCAGGTTTACTTCATGATATAGGTAAAGCTGTAGATCAAGAACAAGAAGGTCCTCATGCATTAATAGGTGGAGATTTAGCTAAGAAATATCATGAATCTCCTTTAGTAGTTAATGCTATTGCAGCACATCATGGTGATGTGGAAATGCTTTCTATGGAAGCAATATTAGTTCAGGCTGCAGATGCAATATCAGCTGCAAGACCTGGTGCAAGAAGAGAAACTGTAGAAACTTATATTAAGCGTTTAGAAAAGTTAGAAGAAATCGCAAATTCTTATGAGGGTGTAGAAAAGTCATATGCTATTCAAGCTGGAAGAGAAATAAGAATCATGGTTAAACCGGAAGTATTAGATGATGCTGGTTCAATTGAATTAGCACGTAATTTAGCTAAGAGTATTGAAGAACAATTAGAATATCCAGGACAAATTAAAATTAACGTAATTAGAGAAACTAGAGCAGTTGATTTTGCTAAATAATAAATAAAAAATACATTTTGTTAAATCAAAATGTATTTTTTTATAAAATAAAGAGGATATTCTCCTTTTAAATAGAATATATATAAGTATAGGAAGTATTATTATATTAATATTTATGTAAACGATTTAGGAGGAATCTAAATGGAAGTATTAAAAGTATCAACAAAATCAAACCCAAATTCAGTTGCAGGAGCTTTAGCTGCAATAATTAAAGAAAAAAATATAGTTGAAATTCAAGCTGTAGGTGCTGGCGCAATTAATCAAGCTGTAAAAGCTATTGCAATTGCTAGAGGATTTATTGCACCAAGTGGAAGAGATATAGTATGTGTTCCTGCTTTTACTGATATTGAGATAGACGGACAAGAAAGAACTGCTATAAAGTTAATAGTCCAGCCTAGATAACATATATTAAAAGTTCAAAAGCTATAAAATATTTTATAGCTTTTTTTATATGCCAAAAACTTCATAGTATAAAACACCAAAATACTACTTTTTTTTCTAAAAGATATACATAATACTTGAAATTATTTTTTTCTCGTTATATAATGTAATCGTTAGATATATATAAAATTAAGTAAAGAGGTGTATTATAGATGGTATCTAGAGACGTAGTAGTTAACAATGGAACTGGTTTACATGCAAGACCAGCGACTTTATTAGTAAAGAAAGCTTCAGCTTTCAAATCAGATGTAAGCATTGAATTTAACGGAAAGAAAGCTAACGTTAAAAGCTTAATCGGAGTTTTATCTTTAGGAGTAACTAAAGGTGCAACAATAACTGTAAGTGCTACTGGTGATGATGAAACTTTAGCTTGCGAAGAAATAGCTAAATTAATCGAAAGCATAGAAGAATAATAAAAAAAGTGCATTTATGCACTTTTTTTATTTTTTTGCAAAAATATATGAAAATAATCGTATAAATTTTTAAAAAAGTATGATATAATACGAATGAAAAATAAATTTAATAACTTTTTATTCGGAGGTATTACTATGAGAGATTTATACAGTACACCACTTAATTCAAGATATGCATCTAAAGAAATGAGTTACATATTCTCAGAAGATATGAAATTTTCTACTTGGAGAAAGCTATGGGTTGCATTAGCTGAATCTGAAAAAGAATTAGGATTAAATATAACTGATGAACAAATTAAGGAATTAAAAGATAATATTTATAATATTAATTATGATGATGCTATAAAGAAAGAAAAAGAAGTTAGACATGATGTAATGAGTCATGTATATTCATATGGATTACAATGCCCTAAGGCTAAAGGTATAATACACTTAGGTGCTACAAGCTGCTATGTTGGAGATAATACAGATATAATATTAATGAAGGAAGCTTTAGAAATAATTAAAGAAAAGATTATAGCAACTTTATCTCATTTATCTAAATTTGCTTTAAAATATAAGGATATGCCAACTTTAGGATTTACACATTTTCAACCAGCTCAATTAACAACAGTAGGTAAAAGAGCAACTTTATATATGCAAGACCTTGTAATGGATCTAGAAAATTTAGAATTCTTAATTTCAACTTTAAAATTAAGAGGTGTTAAAGGAACAACTGGAACACAAGCAAGCTTTATGGCATTATTTAATGATGATGAAGAAAAGGTGAAAGAATTAGATTTACTAGTTGCTAAAAAAATGGGATTCAGTAAAAGTTATGGGGTAACAGGACAAACTTATCCTAGAAAATTAGATTCAATAGTTTTAAATACATTATCAGAAATCGCACAAAGTGCTTATAAGTTTAGTAATGATTTAAGACTTCTTCAAAACTTAAAAGAAGTAGAAGAACCTTTTGAAAAAAATCAAATTGGATCATCTGCTATGGCATATAAAAGAAATCCAATGAGAAGTGAAAGAATAAGTGCACTTGCAAGATATGTAATAGTAAATTCATTAAATCCTGCAATAACAGCTGGAACACAATGGTTTGAAAGAACATTAGATGATTCTGCTAATAAAAGAATTTCTGTTGCTGAAGCTTTCTTAGCATTAGATGGTGTTTTAAACTTATATATAAATATTGCTGAAAATATGGTGGTATATGATAAAGTAATATCATCTCATGTAATGAACGAACTTCCTTTTATGGCTACAGAAAACATTATGATGGCTTCTGTTAAAAAAGGTTGTGATAGACAAGAACTACATGAAAGAATTAGAGTACATTCAATGGCCGCTGGTCAAAGAGTTAAATGTGAAGGGTTAGATAATGATTTAATTGAAAGAATTATAAATGATTCAACATTCAATTTGTCAAGGGAAGAAATAGAAGCAATAATAAATCCTACAGATTTTATTGGAAGAGCTCCAAGTCAAGTTGTAGAGTTTATAAATGAATATGTAAATCCATATCTTGAAAAGTATAAAGAATATATGGATATAAAGTCGGATATAAATGTTTAATATATAATAATGATAAAAAGGATAGGGTAAAAATCTATCCTTTTTATCATATAAAGAAAATTATAAATCATAAAATATATGGAAGCTATAATTAATAGAGAGGTCTAAAATCATGGTTAAGGATATTATTAATTTAGATGATAGCAATGAAGGTTTAAGTACATCAAAAGAAAGAGTAGATATACTTATTAGAGAAATTAAAGCTAAAGGGAAAAAGATAATAGAAATATATAATTCGTTTTCTAAAATTGATTTATGTGGTTATTCATTAATACAATTATATAAATTAACAGATCATAATATAAACTATAAAGAAAATAAATATCGCTTTTTTACTGCTATGACTAAAAATTCAATGTTTGAATGGAATAATCATGATAATATACTTAAATTATCACAATATATACTTAATGAAAATTTATTAACTGTATATTTTAAATATATGAAATTTAAAGATAATAAGATATTTTCATCATTACAAAAAGATGTAAAAGTTGAAGATTTAAATATAGCTATTAATAAGTTAAATGCACTATTAAATAATACCTATGCTTTATTACCTCCTATATATAGCAATGTATATCGAGAAGATTTTATAAATTCTGATATATATAATAAATCTTTATCAGAAGAAGAGTTAGAAAATGAGGTTAAACGTATTAACTTCAATCATAATGGACATTTAATAACAAAATATACAAACAATAGTATAAGTTATTGGATTAAAGGACTTATTTATAGAGATAAGAAAAATCAAGCATTTAATAAGTATTATGCTTATGAGCAAGAAATATTAAAACAATTTAAAGAAAATATAGATTGCTTAAATATATACCTTAGGTCATTTAAATTTTTAAAACCATTACTAATTGAAGAGCAGTATAAATCTATATCAAAATATATAGTAAATGAAGATGAGTTCAATGTATATTTAAAGGATATATGTAGTAA
>JAKSUK010000054.1 GCA_024409095.1 Clostridium sp. | reverse complement strand
CCATTAACTAAAGATTCATATGCAATTCCTGCTAACCTTATTTTCTTTGACATATTCTCGCTTCCGTTTCCGTAATTAACTTATATTTTTAACATAGTTTAATCTACTACCAGCTTCAATCACTTGAACTTCCTTATCTGTTAAATTTAATAATACTTCAAATTCAGTACCTTTACTTATATTTTTAACTTTAGCAATTCCTTTAGATAAACCATCTTTAATATTATCTACAAGCAATTCATCTAATAATCCAACTTTATTATAATCAGCTTCATTTTTAAACTCCATTGGTACTATACCGTTATTAATTAAATTAGCTTTGTGTATTCTAGCAAATGATTTAGCAATTACTCCTCTTACACCTAAATAAAGAGGTGCTAATGCAGCATGTTCTCTACTAGAACCTTGTCCATAATTCTCACCAGCAATAATAATTCCGCCACCATTTTCTTTTGCTCTCTTAGGAAACTCTGAATCAATTGTATTAAAGCAGAACTCTGAAAGGTAAGGTATATTTGATCTAAAAGGTAATAATTTTGAATTAGATGGCATTATATGATCTGTAGTAATATTATCTTCAACCTTTATTAATACTTTTCCCTCTATTTTATCTCCTAACTCTTTATTTATAGGGAAAGGCTTAATATTAGGTCCTCTCTTTACTTCTACTTTAGAAGTCTCCTCTGCTGGCTTAAGTATCATTGAATCATCAATAATAAACCTTTCTGGCATATCAATAGATAAATCTATTTCTAACTCCCTTGGATCTGTAAGTACACCTTTAATAGCAGAAACTGCAGCTGTTTCTGGACTTACAAGATAAATTTTTGCTGACAATGTTCCACTTCTTCCATAAAAATTCCTGTTAAAGGTTCTAAGCGATATACCATTAGTACCCGGTGCTTGACCCATTCCTATACAAGGTCCACAGCCATTTTCTAATATTCTTGCTCCAGAACTTATAATATCAGCAAGAGCTCCATTTCTCGCTATCATCTCCATTACTTGCCTTGAACCCGGAGCAATAACAAGACTTACATCTGGGTGAACCTTTTTTCCTTTTAATATCTTAGATACTTTCATTAAATCTTCATAAGAAGAATTTGTGCAACTTCCTATAGCAACTTGGTCTACCTTTATATTACCTACTTCCTTAACTTTCTTTACATTATCTGGGCTATGAGGTATAGCTACAAGAGGCTCTATTTCTTGAAGGTTAATAGTTATTTCTTCATCATAGACAGCATCTTCATCTGCCTTAAATTCAAACCAATCCTCTTCACGCCCTTGAGCCTTGAAGAACTCTAAAGTTCTTTCATCACTAGGAAATATTGATGTAGTTGCACCAAGTTCTGCTCCCATATTAGTTATAGTTGCTCTTTGAGGCACTGAAAGATTTTTAATTCCTTCACCACCATATTCAAATATCTTAGATACCCCACCTTTAACAGTAAGCCTTCTAAGCACTTCTAAAACCACATCTTTTCCTGTTACCATTGGTTTAAAATTTCCTATGATATTTACTTTGCATACTTTAGGAACATTTATATAATATGCTCCTCCAGCCATAGCCAAAGCAACATCAAGACCACCTGCACCAATAGCAAGCATTCCTACCGCACCAGCGGTAGGTGTATGACTATCTGAACCAATTAATGTCTCCCCTGGAATTGCAAATCTTTCTAAAAATACTTGATGACATACACCATTTCCTGGTTTAGAAAAATATACTCCGTACTTAGATGCTACAGATTTTATAAAAGCATGGTCATCAGCATTTTCAAATCCTTGTTGTAACATATTATGGTCTACAAAAGCTACTGATTTTTTTGTTTTAACCCTATCTATTCCCATAGCTTCTAATTGTAAATAAGACATTGTTCCAGTTGAATCCTGTGTAAGAGTTTCATCAATTTTAATTCCAATAGAACTTCCTGTTTTTAATTTCCCTTCAACAATATGTCCACTCAAAATCTTTTCTACCAAATTATTTCCCAATGCTAAACTCCCCCTTCTTTCTTATATATTATTTATTATCCTGTTCCTTATATTGTTTATAAAGGCTTACAAGTTCCTTATCAAAAAGATTTCTCTTTACTCTAACAGTAGTTGCTCTTACTAAACTAAGAATATCCTTTGCTTCATCATCTGAAAGCTTTATATCATATTCTTTAAATTTATTTACTATAGCTGCCTTTCCTGAATGTTTTCCTATTACAATTTGTCTTTCAAGTCCAACAACTGATGGATCGTAAGCTTCATAATTCATTGGATTTTTAATAGCTCCATCAGCATGTATACCTGACTCATGAACAAAGGTATTTTCTCCTACTATAGCTTTCCAATTTGGTAAAAATCGTCCTGAAGCTCTAGATACATACTCTGACACTTCCTTAAATTTTCTAGTATCAACATCTGTCTTATAACCATAAACATAAATTAAAGCCATTAATACTTCCTCTAAAGCAGCATTACCTGCCCTCTCTCCAAGACCATTTACAGTTACTCCAACATGATTAGCTCCCCCAATAAGACCTGCTATAGCATTTGCAGTAGCCATTCCAAAATCATTATGAGTATGCATTTCTATATTAAATTTAGTTTTATTATATAAATATGAAATCTCATCCCTTAATCTAAAAGGTTCCATTATACCTACAGTATCACAATATCTAAACCTATCTGCTCCTGCTTTTTTTGCTTCATTAATAAATTCTACTAAAAACTCCCTATCAGCTCTTGATGCATCTTCCCCATTAACAGATACATATAATCCATTTTTCTTAGCATACTCCACTGACTTAATCATATTTTCAAGAACCCATTCTCTTGATGTTCTAAGCTTATGCTTTATATGAATATCAGAAACTGATATTGATATAGCCACTGCATCAACATCACAATCAATAGATTGCTCTATATCACTAATAACAGCTCTATTCCATGACATTATGCTCTTTGCATTACTACTAATTCTATTTCTCTTAACTATTGATTTTATTGCCTCTTTTTCATCTCCACCCATTGTAGGAATACCAACTTCTAATTGATCTACTCCTAAATCTCTTAACATAGCTGCAATTATAATTTTCTCTTCATTAGCAAATACAACACCTGCTGTCTGCTCCCCATCACGCAATGTAGTATCAACTATATTAACCTCCCTACTATTTCTCAAATCTTTAATCGCCATGTTATAGCCCCCTTTTTGATTTAATTCTATTTTTACCATTTTTATCCTATAAATTTAATTATATAACACCATAATTATTCATATTTCTATCGGTATGAGAACGTCTATCTGCTCTTTCTTCAAACTTTCCAGGGCCAAATCGCTCATCTAAGCTTAAATATCCAGTAACTCTAGATATTCCTTGGATATCTGTACTATTGCACTTTGGACATTTCTTTTCATTACTATTTAAACTACTTCCACAGCTCTTACAATATCTTATATGAAAGTTTATTCCTATATAGCTTATGTTAGTATTTTTATATGCATAGTTTATTATATCCATAATTTGCTCCCCAGTTGGTGAATCATCTACTTCAATATATGAAATATGACCTGCATTACAAAGCTTATGATAAGGTGCTTCAATATCTATCTTTCTCTTTATTGAAATAGCAAATTTTACAGGAACATGATAACTATTTGTGTAATAATCTTTATCTGTGACACCTTTAATGATGCCAAACATCTTTTGATCTTTCTTAATAAATTTACCACTTAAGCCTTCTGCTGGTGTAGCATAACAGCTCCAATTAAGCTTTGTTTCTTCTGTAATTTTATCAGTATATTCTCTAATAAAGCTAACAATCCTCATGCCAAGTTCTCTTGCTTCATCACTTTCACCATGATGCTTTCCTGTTAAAGCTGTAAGTGCTTCTGCTAACCCTATAAATCCAATACTCCATGTGCCTTGTTTTAAAATTGGTTCAATTGAATCATTATCTTCTAGATTTTCTGACCCCTTCATTAATTTTTTACCAACCACAAATGGAAGATCCTTCACTTTTAACTTTTTAAGAATACTATATCTATGAAGTAATGATTCTTTTGCTAATATTAATCTACTTTTTAGTATTTCAAAAAATAAATCTATGTCACCATTTGCTTCAATTCCTATCCTTGGAAGGTTAATGGTGACTGGTGCTATATTTCCTCTTCCCTTGCAACCTGGCTCTCCATTAATATTTTTCATAATGTACGTCCTGCATCCCATCGTAGAAGGCATATACCCCTTATCATAATACTCTTTATTAAAATCAGCGTCCAGATTCATAAATGTGGGGTTCATTCTTCTAGCTGCAACATCACAAGCTAACTTATAAAGATAATAATATTTATCCTTAGGTTCTCTATTTACACCTTCTTTTACTCTAAATATTATATTAGGAAAAATTGGCTGTTCTCCCTTTCCTAATCCTTTTTCATATTCTTGTAAAAAAATTTCACATATCATTGCTGCATCTTTATTATTTGGTATCCCTAAATTTATGGAAGAAAAAGGAACTTGAGATCCTGCACGACTATGCATAGTATTTAAATTGTAGACAATCCCCTGCATAGCTTGATGAACTCTCAATTTTAATCTTTCTTCAACTAGTTTTTCAATCTTTTCTTCTTTAATACCAAGAGCCTCTAAATCACTTTTTATTTCCTGTCTCGTAGGCTCAATAAAGATAGACATATCATTATCGAAGTCGGGATGTGCCTGTCCACCGAACATATCATTCTGGCTTGATTGCAGTAAAATACAAGATAATTCTGCTGCTGTTTCTATTCTTTTAGGTCTATTTATAGTACCATAGCCTGTATTGAACCCGTTTTCCAAAAGTTCTCTGGTAGGAATATGAAGGCAATTAATTGTTAAATTATATGAATCTAAATCATGAAAATAAAGCTCACCATTTTCATGAGCTTTAGCTAAATGCTTAGGCATATTGGCTAAATTATGCCACTTATTTGATTCTGACGCTATTCTTAAAAGTTTTGATGAGAAATTATTTCCAACATTTGCATTGTCCCTGTCTGTCTCTACACCAATTCTATTAATAGCTTTCATTAAATCAGATTTTGTATCTCTAACCCTTGTTCTATCCATCCTATAAATAGAATAGGCTTTTTGAATTTCATTGTATCCTTCATCAATTAAAGTCTTTTCAATTAAGTTTTGAATTTCTTCTACAGTTATTCTCGATTTTTCAGATTTAATTATTGCATCATAAACTTTTTCCGTTATATTTGTAATTTTATTGTGGTTACACTCTTTTGTAGCTTCCTTGCTAGCTTTTCTTATTGCATTGCTTATTTTATCCTTATTAAATACTACTTCCCTTCCATCTCTTTTTACTACATATAGCATACTTCCACCTCCTATACACAATATATGGTATACATTATACTTATATACACTTTTGTTTTCAAATCAAAAAAATTCTTTAATATATAATATCTCCCGCCATTTTACCTTAAAAATTGTTTACATGTTAATAACTCCTTATTTTATATAAAAGCATATATTGAATTTTTGTTAATATTATATTAGTATTTTAAACTCATATTAATTATCAGTATTAATAATTATATTGCGTGTGATATAATATAATTATTAAATTCGTTAGGAGGATTGTAATGCAGAAAATTGCTATAATAACCGATAGTGCATCTGATATCCCTTTAGATATTATAAAAGAGAAAAATATTAATTTATTGCCACTTAGAATAATTTATTCTCATGGAGATTATCAAGATAAATTAGATATTACACCTGATGCAATATACTTAAATTTAGATAAGGAAATCCCAAAAACTTCATTACCAAGTGCTAAAACTATGGAAGATATACTTAATAGATTAGAATTTGAAGGTTATACTCATGTTATTGCCATATGTATTTCTGGAGGTCTTTCTGGAACTTGCAATTCATTAAGATTAGTATTAGAAGACCATCCAAATTTAATATCATATGTATATGACACTAAAATTTTAGCTTATCCTGAAGGAGAAGTTGTATTAGAAGCAGTTAAGCTTGTTGAAGCTGGGAAAAGCTTTGAGGAAATAGTTGAAGAACTACCTAAGATAAGAAAAAGAATAACTGGTTTTTATACTGTAAATACTTTAGAATATTTACAAAAAGGCGGTAGAATCGGTAAAGTTGCAGGTACAATTGGTGAATTATTAAATTTAAAGCCTATAATCACTACTGATGAAACAGGAGTATACTATACTATCTGCAAAGCTAGAGGAAGAAAGCAAGCACTTTCAAAAATGACAGATCTTTTAAAAGAAAAGCTTGCTATAGGAAAATGTGAAGTTACTGTATTAGAATGTGCTTGTAAAGAAGAAGCAACAAAATTTATGGAACAACTTGCAAAGCTTCCAAATGTAGAAAATATAAAACTAAATGTTCTTAGCCCAGCATTAGGTATACATGGTGGTCCGGGATTATTAGGGCTTTCCATAAAGTCTATAACGTAATGCTTAAAGCTAATTTTATAAATATATAAGTAAGATAGATTTACTTGTATATTTTTTTTTATTTTACATATACTAAGTAAAATTACTAAGGTGGTGTAAACATGAAAGGTTTAATATTAGATTATAACCATTCTGAAGCCTTTATTTTGTTAGAAGATGATTCAGTAAGCACAGTTCCAATAAATTCCTTGCCTACATTATTACCTATAGGAAGTACTATTAATTTATCTACTTTAAATAACTGTAATAATTTAAACCATCATTCTATACGTCAACAGCCCACTTCATTTTCTTGAATAAATATAGAGGTTTTGCCCCCAGTTCTATAAACTAAAAAAAGATGCTTAACGCATCTTTTTTACTATTCTACACTTATTGCATTAACAGGACAACTTGACTCTGCATCTTTAGCTTCATCTTCTACATCTGAAGGTACCTCATCAACATAAGCAGCTGCCTTACCATCATCCTCCAATACAAATACGGCTTCACATATAGATGGACATAATCCACACCCTATACATGTATCTTTATCAACATGAGCTTTCATATAAATCATCCTTTCCACATATTTATACTGATATTATTTACTCATTAATTAAAAATATGTATTAAAAAAATCATTACCAATTTGATGGTTTTACATTTGGCTCACTAATTGAAATATTCCATTTCTTATATTCATATTTTGCTACTACATAATAAATGTCTTCTGTGTTTTCTCTTTTATTATTTATTGTTATAGCAGTCTTATAAACTAATGTGTCATAACCTCTATTCTTTATAGCTACAACTACATCATAACCTGCTGTAGTATTTTCAACTAACTCCAAATTAGAAATTATTTTATGTGCATCTGAAACAAAATCTTTTAAGTCATTAGAAAAAATGTATTTTAAGCAATCTGCATCACTTTTTATATTTACACCGATTTTATAATCCTTATCCTTTAAAGAAGGTTCTATTTTCTCTAAAACTTCTAATATTGGTTCATAATAAATATAGTTAAATTCCTTAGGTTTTCTAATAAAAGATAAATTTTGCATAATAACTTCATCTATTCTATTAGAAACAGTATAAACATCAGTTTCACTATAGAAATTACCACTTTCACTACCTACAACATAATAAAATTGCTTAACTTCATCTCCTAAATCAAATTCAAATATATAATCTGGCTCTAGGCTTGATTTTTCAGTACTTTTTTCTGCCTTAGAAAGTAAATTATACATTATATTCTTTGCTGACCCTTCAGTAACAATAAACTTAAATCCTAAATCTCTAGTGCTTTGAATACTTATTTGTTCTACATTTTCAGAATTTAAATATTCAAAATAATATGTTTTCCAACCTAATTCTCTTTCTATATCATCTACTACACCACAACCTGAAAACATAGTTATTATACTTATTAATACTACAGTTAAGCAGCTCAATCTCATTAACATCTTCTATTCTACCTCCTTTTCATAATTTCATTAAAATAATTAGGAGGAGATAAACCTCCTCCTAATTATTAAAAATTATAATACTTTCTTCTATTATTCGCAATTTAAATATTTACATATCCTTGTTATTTATGAACTCACTAATTAATATAAGTACAATCATTCTACCTTATTCCATTGGAACTACAACTGTAGAATTCTTAAAGTCATAGAACATTAGCCAGCAACCTATGTCTGTATTTGAATCTTTAGCAACCCATGTAACAAATCCTGTTCTTCCATCATATGGCTGTTCATCTTTATCCTTTTTTCCAGGAATAGCATAAATTATATACTTTAAATTTCCTTTAGAATCACATTTATATCCTAATTTAAAATAATTATATTTCTTGATATAAGGATAATAATTAAGCATTGGATAATAAACTAAAGTGTATTTATTATAGTTGGACATATTACACATTTCATATAAATCATGTACCGGAACATTATACCATTTGCAATATTTAAGTTCATCATAGCCTTCATCTTCTTCAAATCCATCTGCAATGGATTCAAAATATTCACCAATAGTTCCTTTTATCTTACTGTTCATTGGATTAAATTCCTTATTTTCTTCTATAATTTCCTCATAATCTTCAAATTTTCCTCTTAGATTTTCTCTTTTAATTTCTACTTCTGCATTTTCCTCTATAGTTGCCTGTAGCTTAATTTCTTCATTTTCTTCTTCCCTAGGAACAATTACTTCCTCACTAGCTTCCTCTATGTTTTCGTCAGTTAATTTTACCTTTTCTTCTTCAACTGCTTCAGTTCTATTTTCCTCTTCAATTTTTGGAGAAACTTCTTCAATAATCTCTTCATTAACTACTTCTTTTATTTCTTCTCTATCATCACATTTATCCTTCTT
>JAKSUK010000053.1 GCA_024409095.1 Clostridium sp. | reverse complement strand
ATATGTCAAAGAAAATAAGGTTAGCAGGAATTGCATATGAATCTTTAGTTAATGGTCCGGGAATGAGAAGAGTATATTTTTCTCAAGGTTGTAGGCATAACTGTGAAGGTTGTTTTAATAAAGGTACCCATGATTTTAATGGTGGAGAAGAAAAGGATATGGATGAACTTATAAAAGATGCATTAGACAATCCATTCATTAAAGGAATAACTTTTAGTGGTGGAGATCCACTTGAAAGAGCTGAAGAATTTGCTTATATGGCAAAAGCATTTAAAGCTGCTGGACTTAATATTTGGTGCTATACAGGATATATTTTTGAGGACGTATTAGAAAAGATGAAAAAAGATAATAATATAAAAGAACTAATAGAAAATATAGATGTTTTAGTAGATGGAAAGTTTGAAATAGACAAAAAGGTTGAAAACTTAAAGTTTAGAGGTTCTAGCAATCAAAGGCTTATTGATGTAAAGATGAGTCTAAAAAAGAATTGCATAATTACTTTGGACATATAATTAAATTAGAAATTTTTCATCTTATATAAATTTGATTTTTATATAAATTTGTTTTATTATATAATCTATATTAATAAAATAAATAATTCTGTGAAAAGAAGAGTACTTATTTTAATATCTGCCAGCGAGTAGAAGCAGAGTGGAAGTTCTACAAGATATAGAGTAAGGAAGAGGGACTTGGAGAAGCTACCTGAGCATTAAATGTAAGGGTGTGACGTTTTAACTTGCGTTAAAGTTTTGAGTGAACTAGATTTTTCTAGTTAAATTGAGTGGTACCGCGGAAATATCCGTCTCTTTGTATTATCAAAGAGACGGTTTTTTTATATTAAAAAATAGGAGGCAGATTATGAAAATATTTATTGATCAAATCAGCGATATAGTTAAAAATATTTTTGAAGAGCTTGGATATGACAAGGAATCAGGAAAGGTAACTGTATCAAATAGACCAGACCTTTGCCAATATCAATGTAATGGAGCATTACCTAATGCTAAAAAGCATGGAAAAGCACCTAGAGTTATAGCAGAAGAAGTAGTTAACAAGCTACAAGAAAATAAGATTTTCTCTAAATTAGAGATAGCAGGTCCAGGATTTATTAATATAACAATTAATGATGAATTCTTAATTGATTATATTAATAAAATGAATAAGGATGAAAAGTTTGGTACTTCACCAGCAACAGAAATAAAGAAAATAGTTGTAGATTATGGTGGAGCTAATGTTGCTAAGCCTCTACATATAGGACATTTAAGATCTGCAATTATTGGTGAAAGTATAAAGAGAATTGCAAAATACTTAGGACATGATGTTATTGGTGATGTTCACTTAGGAGACTGGGGTCTTCAAATGGGTATGGTAATATCAGAAGTAGAAAGAAGAAATCCAGAGTTACCATACTTTGATGCAAATTTTGATGGAGAATATCCAATAGAAGCACCATTTACTATAGATGAACTTGAAGATATATATCCATATGCAAGTAAGCTTGCTAAATCAGATGAAGCAGTTATGGAAGCTGCTAAAAAGGCAACAGTTGAACTTCAACAAGGAAGAAGAGGATATGTTGCATTATGGAAACATATTTTAAATGTATCAGTAAATGATTTAAAGAAAAATTATGGAGCATTAGATGTAAGCTTTGAATTATGGAATGGTGAAAGTGATGCACAAAAATTAATTCCAGATATGATTAAAGAATTAAAAGAAAATGGATATGCTCATGAAAGTGAAGGAGCTCTTGTTATTGATGTAAGTAAGGAAGAGGATAAAGCACCTATTCCACCAATGCTTTTATTAAAATCTGATGGAGCTTCATTATATGGAACTACAGATTTAGCTACAGTTGTGGAAAGAGTTAGAGATTTAAATGCTGATGAAATAATATACTTAGCAGATAAGAGACAAGGACTTCACTACGAACAATTCTTTAGAGCTGCAAGAAAATCAGGAATTGCTGGTGAAGATGTAGTATTAGATTTTATTGGTTTTGGTACAATGAACGGAAAAGATGGAAAGCCATTTAAAACTCGTGAAGGTGGAGTAATGAGACTTGCTGACTTAATAAGCATGATTAAAGAAGCAGGTAAAGAAAAGCTTAAAGATAATAAAAATATCTCAGAAGAAGATGTAGAGGAAATATCATCAAAAGTAGGTTTAGCTGCTTTAAAATATGGTGATTTATCAAATCAAGCTTCAAAAGATTATATCTTTGATATAGATAGATTTGCTTCATTTGAAGGAAATACAGGACCATATATTCTTTATACAATAGTAAGAATTAAGTCTATCTTAAATAAAGCAAATATGGATATTTCTAATGTTTCTATAGCTGCACCAACAACTGATGCAGAAAGAAACTTAATGCTTCAAGCAATTAAGTTTAATGAAATGGTAGAAAACAGCTTTAGAGATAGAGCACCACATAAGGTATGTGAGTATATATATGAATTATCAAATAACTTCAATAAATTCTATAACGATACAAGAATAATATCAGAAGAAGATGAAGCGAAAAAGGCATCATGGCTTGCACTTATTAATCTTGTTAAAAATATTTTAGAAGCTTGCTTAGAATTATTAGGTATGGAAAGCGTTGAAAGAATGTAGTTATATTATATTAAAAAGAGGATTTTTCCTCTTTTTTTTATGTAAAAAAAGCACCTTCAACAGGTGCTCTTTTAAATAATGGGGGGATGGGAACCTGTATTTAAACAGGTTTATATCTACATTTATAGTATTGACTTCATTAATAAAAATATACAAAAATAATAAAATAAATTTATATTTTTTTAGGTTATTTTAGAAGTCTGATTGACCAGTTGTTCTTGGGAATGGTATTACGTCTCTGATGTTAGACATACCAGTGATGTACATGATAAGTCTTTCAAATCCTAATCCAAATCCAGCGTGCTTAGTTTCTCCGTATTTTCTAAGCTCTAAGTACCACCAGTAGTCCTCTTCATTAAGACCTAATTCAGCCATTCTTTTCTTTAAGACATCAAGTCTTTCTTCTCTTTGACTTCCCCCAATGATTTCTCCTATTCCTGGAACTAAGCAGTCAGTTGCAGCAACAGTTTTTCCATCATCATTAAGTCTCATGTAGAATGCTTTAATATCCTTTGGATAATCTGTAACGAATACTGGTTTCTTGAAGATTTCTTCAGTTAAGTATCTTTCATGTTCTGTTTGTAAATCTATACCCCATTCAACTGGATATTCAAAGTCTTTTCCACAGTTTTTAAGCATTTCAACAGCTTCTGTATAAGTAACTTTACCGAAATCAGAAGTTACTATGTGGTTTAACTTATCTAATAATCCCTTTTCAACGAATTGGTTGAAGAATGCCATTTCTTCTGGACATTCATCCATAACGTATTTAATAACGTATTTTAACATATTTTCAGCAAGTTCCATATCATCTTGTAAGTCAGCAAATGCTATTTCAGGTTCAACCATCCAGAATTCAGCTGCGTGTCTAGCTGTGTTTGAATTTTCAGCTCTGAAAGTAGGACCAAATGTATAGATATTTCTAAATGCTAATGCAAATGTTTCACCATTTAATTGTCCTGAAACTGTAAGATTAGTTTCTTTTCCAAAGAAATCTTCTTTGTAATCAATTTTTCCATCTTCAGTTTTTGGAACATTATCAAGGTCTAAAGTTGTAACTTTAAACATTTCCCCAGCACCTTCACAGTCACTTCCTGTTAAGATTGGAGTATGAGTATATACAAATCCTTGATCTTGGAAGAATTTATGGATTGCATATGCAGCTACAGATCTTACTCTGAATACTGCTGAGAAAGCATTACTTCTTGGTCTTAAGTGAGCAATTGTTCTTAAGTACTCAAAAGTATGTCTTTTCTTTTGTAATGGATAATCAGAATCTGATAATCCTTCAATTACTACTTCTTTAGCTTGAATTTCAAATGGCTGTTTAGCCTCTGGAGTTTCTACTAAAGTACCAATAACTTTTATTGATGAACTTATTGGTAACTTTGATATTTCCTTAAAGTTTGATAAGTTGTTATCGAAAACAACTTGAATATTTTTAAAGAAGCTACCATCATTAACCTCTATAAATCCAAATGCATTTGAAGCTCTTAAAGTTCTTATCCAACCAGAAATAGTAATTTCTTTAGTTAAGTATTCTTCAGAGTTTCTATAAAGTGATTTTACTAAAACTACGTCTTTCATAATTTGCCTCCTAAAATTTTTTATAATAAAAAAACCTCTCATCTCCATAATAATGGGACGAAAGGATAACTTACGTGGTACCACCCAAATTGCCTAAATTAAGGCCACTTAGTGCATAATGCAAAATTAATAACGGATTAAACCCGTCTAAGCCTACTAAAGCTTTGCTCGTTCAGTTAGAAACTCAGAGATGTTCTTCACAAATGATTTCGTATAAGGCTTACACCATCCCTTATTCGCTAAAACTACATTCAAATGCTACTCTTCTCTTCATAGTAATTACCATATTCACATTTAATAATTCGATTTTACAATAGTTTATTAACATTTGCAACTTAAATTAATTATTAATTTTACTCTTGTCCTGTTTTGTATGAATTAATAATTGCTGAAGGGAAGTTTAACATAGTACAGTCCTTCATAATTCTTTTATATTCATATTCAATTTCTCTTATTGAAGCATCAACTGTACCATCATTATCAATATTTAATATTGCATATGTGATGTTAGGACGTCCTATTTTAGGTTTACCTATACTTCCTATATTAACAATAAGCTTATCATTTACTTTCTTAACATAAGGTATATGAGTATGAGCACAAATTAAAACATCATCTTCTAAGTTTTGAATAACTTTTTGTGTGTTTTCTGCATCTTCAAATAAGTATTCGTTTATTAAATTAGGACTTCCATGAGTGAAGCATAAGTTAACTCCATTAACTGTATATTTTAATTTTTCAGGTAGTGAATCTAAATAAAATTTATTTGAAGTTCTTAACTCTGAGCATGTCCAAGGCAAAGAAAAAGAGTTAATTTCAGTATTTCTTATATAAGTATAGGCACCATCTACAACTGAAGCATCATAATTACCTTTTATACAAGGAATTTCTCTTCTTTTTATTAAAGCAATAACTTCATTAGGATGAGGTCCATAACCTACAAAATCCCCTAAGCATACAATTTTATCTACCTTTTGATTATCTATATCTTCTAACGCTTTCATTAATGCATATATATTTCCATGAATATCTGATATGGCTGCTATTTTCATATTTAAATCCTCCAATATAATTATTAAGATAATTATATCATTAATTATAGTTTTTAGTTACAAAATACAAGTGGATATTATTGAAAATATGAAGTATTATTATAGAAAGAATTGATAGTGTTTTGGAGGTGTTTTTTATGAAAAATAATAGAGTAAATAATGTTTTAAAAGGAATGGCGAGAGAAGGATTATCACAAATGATAATTACATCTCCAGCATCTATATTTTATTTAACAGGAAAGTGGATACATCCAGGAGAAAGAATGAGTGCATTATATATAAATAAAAATGGTAATCATAAAATGGTAATTAATAAACTATTCCCAGTGTATGAGGATTTAGGGGTAGAAATAATTTGGTATGAAGATACTGAAAATCCTATAGATTATTTAAATAAATGTATTGATAAAAATGAGGTTCTTGGAATTGATAAAGATTGGCCAGCAAGATTTTTAATACAACTTATTAATAGTAATGCAGCCAAAGGATTTGTTAATGCTTCTCCTATTATTGATAGGGTAAGAATGATTAAGGATGCTGAAGAAATAGAAATAATGAAAGCAGCATCAAAAATAAATGATGCAGTAATGCTTAAGCTTTGGGATAACTTAGAAGTTGGGAAATCTGAAAAGTATTACTTAGGAGTTTTACAAGAATTATATGAAAGTGAAGGTTCATCAGGATTTTCATTTTCACCAATAATAGCTACAAGTCCTAATGGTGCAAATCCACATCATAGTACAGGAAAAGATATTATTAAAAATGGTGATAGCATTGTTTTAGATATAGGTGGAAAGTATAATTCTTATTGTTCAGATATGACTAGAACAGTTTTTATAGGAAAAGAGCCAAGCAAAGAACATGCTGATATATATAACATTGTAAAAAGTGCTAATGAAAAAGCTATTTCTATAATAAAAGAAGGAGTAAAGTTCTCAGATATAGATAATGCTGCAAGAAATCTTATTAAAGATGCTGGTTATGGAGAATATTTTACTCATAGAACAGGACATAGTATTGGAATAGAAGTGCATGATTTTGGTGATGTAAGTGGAATTAATCATGAGGAAGTTAAAGCAGGAATGATATTCTCAGTAGAACCAGGAATATATTTAAAAGACAATATAGGTGTAAGAATTGAAGATTTAGTTTTAGTAACAAAAGATGGTTGTGAAATACTAAATTCAGTAACTAAAGAAATAGTAGTACTTTAAAAAGTTAAAAAGCTGTACCGCAAAAGTACAGCTTTTTTTTATATTGTTTCAACTATTTTATTCATTAATTTAATGAAGTCATTCTTAACTTTTATGGAAGTTTCCATAACTTCTTCATGGTTTAAAGGTTGATTTAGTATGCCAGCAGCCATGTTAGTAATACATGAAATTCCTACAGTCTTTATACCAGAGTGATTTGCAACTATAACTTCAGGAACAGTAGACATACCAACAGTGTCACCACCTAAAATTCCAACCATGCGAATTTCTGCTGGAGTTTCATATGTTGGACCAGATAG
This sequence comes from Clostridium sp., assembly GCA_024409095.1. GTDB lineage: Bacteria > Bacillota > Clostridia > Clostridiales > Clostridiaceae > Clostridium. Next base: position 2,133 of record JAKSUK010000053.1, on the reverse strand, counting down.
CATTACATAAACTCCCTGCTTTAAATTTAATTCTAAGTCTTTGCCTAATTGTAAAACTTTATTTCTTAAATCTTTGTTATAGGCTTCTGACATATCAGGGAATCTTGTACCAAATTCATCAAGATTTTTACCGATTAGAGGGTTTCCTCCAGAAAGGTTGATATGGTCAGTAATAACCATTAAATCTCCAGGAGTTAAATCTTTATTTACAGCTCCACATGCATTAGTAACAACAAGTTTAGATACTCCTAAAAGCTTCATAACTCTTACAGGGAAAGTAACTTCAGTCATTGAATATCCTTCATAAAAATGAAATCTTCCTTGCATAGCAATAACTTGTTTTCCTTTTAGTAAACCAATAACTAGTCTTCCTTTATGCCCTTCTACAGTAGATGTAGGGAAATTAGGAATTTCTGAATAGTCAAAGAATTCAGCTTGCTCTATAGTGTCAGCTAAAGAGCCAAGGCCAGAACCTAATATTAGTCCTATTTCTGGGTTGTATTTGCTTTTGCTTTTTATAAATTCAGCTGCTGCTGATATTTTCTTAAGTAAATCCATTATTATCACCTCTTAAGTTTATTGATTTATTAAAAATTAAGTAAAAGTTCGCCTACTTTAACAACATCTCCAGCACCAACAGTAAGTACTAAATCATCTTTTTTAACTTTATCTTTTAAATAGTTTGTTACTTCCTCATGGCTATGAAGGTTTATGCAGTTAAAGCCTTTTTCTCTTATTGCATCTCCAAGTTTATCAGATGAAACAATACCTGTATCTTTTTCACGTGCTGCATATATATCCATTAAGATAAGTTCATCACAATCTTTAAAGCAAGTAGTAAATTCATCAAATAAAGTCTTAGTTCTAGTATAAGTGTGTGGTTGGAATACACAGTATACTTTATTATGAGGAATAAGCTTTGCTGTATTTAAAGTTGCAGCAATTTCTACAGGATGGTGAGCATAATCATCAATTATAGTAGCACCATTAAACTCTCCTTTATACTCAAATCTTTTATGAGCACCTTTGCAAGCTGCTAATCCATTAATAACAGCTTCAGTAGGAATTTCTAATATTAAAGATGTACAAATTGTTGCTAAAGCATTTAATATATTATGCTTTCCAGTTGTGCTTAAAGTAACATCAAATAATTGCTTATCATGATGGAATACAGTAAAAGTAGCACAGCCTTTATTGTTAAATGAAATATTACGAGCTGTAACATCACCATTATCAAATCCATAACTCATAGTTCTACATTTTGCATATTTAAGAACTTCCATTACTCTACAGTCTTCTGCACATCCTACTAGGTATCCATCACTTGGTATTAAATCAGAAAACTTTTTAAAGGTATCTTCAATATGATTGATATCTCTGTAGTAATCTAAATGGTCTGCATCTATGTTAAGTATAATACCTATGTAAGGATAGAATTTTAAGAAAGAAGCTTTATATTCACATGCTTCTGTTACAAAGTATTCACTTTCTCCAATCTTGTAATTTCCATTAATAGCATCAACATCACCTCCAACAAGGATAGTTGGATCTAAGTTTGCTTCAAGAGTTATATGAGAAAGCATAGAAGTTGTAGTAGTTTTTCCGTGTGTACCAGCAACAGCTACATTATATTTATGCCCTTTCATGATATAGCCTAAGAATTCAGCTCTATCCATTGTTTCGATATTTTGTGCATTAGCTTCTATTAATTCAGGATTATCAGCAGGAATTGCAGCAGTGTAAACAACTAAGTCAACGTTTTTTAAATTTTCCTTTTTATGTCCAATATATATTTCAGCATTAGCTTCTCTCAATTTATTTAAAACTTCAGATTCTTTAGAATCAGAGCCAGAAATTTTATATCCTTTTGTTAGTAGTACAGCAGCAAGTCCGCTCATACTTACTCCACCAATTCCAATAAAGTGGACTTTTTTGTGTTTATCCATATTTAAGTCAAAAGCCATTGTATCAACTCCTTTATATAATCTATTTATAATTATATACAAAATTTTCAATTTGAACATATAAAATAATAAATATATCAAAATATATATTGAAAAAAAGTTAATATGTAAATTATATATAATAGAAAGATTTTTTATTAGTAAGCAAAACTATTGATAATAAGCTGTA
>JAKSUK010000052.1 GCA_024409095.1 Clostridium sp. | reverse complement strand
TTTTTATTATCTTTTTCTATTAATATTTTAAAATATCTACTTTATATTTATATTATTATTAATTTTTAATAATAATTTCCATTTTTATACAATATATGTTATGATAATTATATTACTTTTTTATGTAAGAAAGGAGTATTATAATGAGTTGTTGGACTATACTCGAAATTAATCCTACAAAAGATTTAAAGAAAATAAAAAAAGCATATTCAAGATTAATAGAATGCTCTAATCTTGAAAAAGATACTAATGAATATACAGTGTTGACAAATGCTTATATAAAAGCAATGACACTAGTAAATACTTCAGTAAAAGATATGTCTAAATACTTATCTAACAATTCAATTGATTATACTTATGAAAATATAAAAAACTACTGTGATGACTTATTAGATAATAAAAATTACATATCTGATTTTAATTATAGACTTAACTATGTATACACAAATCCTGCTTTACGATTTAACATAGATAGCTGGATAGAATTATTAAAATCTTATATGTTTATTAATAAAGAACTAATAAGTATTTTGGAAAACTATTTGATAAACTATATTTTTACTCACCGATATATACCTCATGAAATATTTTTACTCTTTGATAAATATCTGAAATTTAATGAAAGACAAGCTGAACTTTATGATAAACTTCCCAAAAATATTATTGATTATCTTCTACAAAAAATAAATCATCCTCTTGATTTAAGCTATAATTACCTTTCTACTATTGATAAAGATCAAATAGAAGAATACCTTGAGTTAAGAGAAAAAGCATTTATTCACAACAATGATAAAAATGTTATTGAATATCTTAATAAGGCATATTCTATATACTCTTATGACCTAGACTTATTGAAGCTTTTAGGTGCATATTATCTTCGTAAAAATGATACAATAAGTGGCTTAAGATACTTTAGAGAAGCTTTAGAAATAAATAGCTCTGACATGTACTGTTTAGCAAGCTTTGGGCATCTTCTAGTAAAAACAAAGCAATATACAAAAGCAATATTTTATCTTGAAAGATATACCTCAAATTTGAAAAATCATATTAATATTACTGCATTAATTGACTTGGCTTTAAGTTATTATTATTCTTATGAATATACTAAATCTTTGGATTTATTTCAATTATTAAATAAACTTGCACCACAAAATACAGCTATTAAAAAATATATTGATAATATCAATAATAAAATTGAAAATATATATAATAATAAAATTAGTATAACACCTATGTATAAAAGATTTATTACTACAAGAGAAACAGCACTTATTAATAGATTAAATGAAATTTATAATAATATCCAATTAAGAATAGATATTAATATCTGGAAGGATTTATTAAGTTGTCATATATTCTCTCTACAAGAACTCTCATTTTATCTTGAGCAAATAGTTATTGAATATTTAACAACTCATAAATTTATCCCCAATGAAGTCTTTATATTATTTTCTAATCATTTTAAATGGATAGATAGATAAAAAGAACTTTTCGATATATATAGTAATTTTCTAGATATAAATAATCTTTTCAAAAATTTATATGAGCTAAATCCATTATCATATAATCATTTAATAGGCACTGATACTGAAATCTTAAGCCAATACCTTGAATTATGAAGTCTTGCTTTTTATTCATTAGATAATACTATAACAGATACTCTTAATTATTTATCTCCGGCATATAAAATTTATTCTAATGATTATGAACTTTTTAGGATTTATGGCGATTATTATTTATTATTAAAAGAATCTGAAAAAGCTGAAAAACACTTTAGTAAATCTATTTCCTTAAATAGCTCAGATTATTATTGTCTTTATAGACTTGGTATTATTTTTTCTCAAAGAGGAGAATACGCTAAAGCTCTTATATATCTAGAAAAGCTTTCTTTAATAAAAAAGGATATATATTTTATTCATTCAGAAGAATTTTTAATTCAAATTGCTCTATGCTATTACTACACTAGTAACTTACTTCTTGCAAAAAAATATTTCAAACGACTGCTTCTAATTAATAATAATCTTCATTTTATAGATATCTATTTGAAAAATATAAATTATAGATTAAATGGAGTTAATAAAAAAGAAGTTCCTATTTCTGTGATTTCTAATCCTGATTATAATGATGAAAGCATTTTTTCAAAAATATTTAATTTTTTTAGCAAAAAAGAAAAGATATAGTAAAACTATATCTTTTCTTTTTCCTCTTCAATTTTACAATGCTCACAACATATTGATTTATCACATTCTAAAGTATTACCACTAAGAATCACTTTGCTTCTTGCTAAACTTCTACAAGTATTTTTAATATGATAATTTTTCCCATTAGGTGTCCAATAGACTATGATTTCTTTTTCATTTGGAAGTTCACTACTTTTAATTATCTCTTCTTCATCTTTAGTAGCTTCTATTTCCTCTAATTGTGTTTCATTTGATAATAATCATTTTCCAAATACCTTTCTTCTTTTTATAGTTAATTCTACATTATTAATAGTAAATTATTCAGAAAATTGACTATTATAAAGTTCTTCATAGAAACCACCTTTAGCTATAAGTTCATCATGATTTCCTTGTTCAATTATATTTCCATCCTTTATTACAAGAATTAAATCTGCACTTTTTATAGTTGAAAGTCTATGTGCTATAACAAAACTTGTTCTTCCTTTCATTACATTTTGCATAGCCTGTTGTACCATAAGTTCAAGTCTTGTATCTACAGAACTAGTTGCCTCATCTAATATTAAAATAGCAGGATTAGATAATATTGCCCTTGCTATAGTAAGAAGTTGTTTTTCTCCTTGTGATATATTTGAAGCCTCTTCATTTAATATCATGTCATATCCATCTGGTAATGTTTTAATAAAGTGATGAACATTTGTAATCTTTGCTGCTGATATAACGTCTTCGTTAGTAGCATCAAAATTACCATACTTTATATTTTCTTCAATAGTACCATTAAATAACCATGTATCTTGAAGTACCATTCCAAAAAGACTACGTAAGTCTTCACGTTTCATATCACGAGTATCTACTCCATCAATTTTTATAGATCCTCCTTTAAGTTCATAGAATCTCATTAATAAATTTATTAAAGTAGTTTTTCCCGCACCAGTTGGTCCAACTATTGCTACCATTTGCCCTGCTTTAATTTCTGCATTTAAATCTTGAATTAGTATCTTATCATCATTATAACCAAATCTTACATTTTCAAAGCTTACATTACCTCTTGGTTTATCTAATTTAATACTTTGTTCCTTATCTGGAGCTTGTTCTTCTTCATTTAAAAATTCAAATACTCTATCTACTGCTGCAAAAGCTGATTGTATTGATGATGATAATTGAGTTACTTGTGATAGTGGCTGATTTATTTGCCATATATATCTTATAAATGCCTGTAGATTACCTACAGTTATATTTCCAGCTACAGCTGTTATTGCACCAATAATTCCAATAGCAGCAATACCAAGATAACTTACTAATGATACTAAAGGTCCCATTGTACTAGAAATAAATTGTGCTTTAAATCCTGAAGCTTGTAATTTAGAGTTAATATCTACAAATTCCTTTATTGCACTTTCTTCTTTACCATATAACTTTATTTCATTAAATCCTGTAAACATTTCTTGTACTGTTCCATTTAGCTTCCCTAAAGCATCTTGCTGTGCTTTAAAATAACCTTGTGATTTACTTACTACAATTCTTGATACAAGAAAACTTAAAGGAATTATAAATGATGCTATAATAGCCATTTTTATATTTATTCTAAACATCATAACTAAAGCTAATGTTACCGCTAAAACTGAATTAATTATCTGGCTTAAACTTTGTTGTAATGCATTTGATATTGTATCAATATCATTAGTTATTCTACTTAATACATCACCATAACTATTTCCATCAAAATAACTTACTGGCAAACTTCTAATCTTATCTTGTACTGCCCCTCTTAAATCTCTCATACTATTTTGAATTGAATTAGTTAATAAAAAGCTTGCTCCATAGGTAGATAATACATTCCCTAAATACACACATAAAAGTATTATTAATACTTGTTTAATATATTGGAAATTTACACTAGCACCTTCAATACCTCTAATTAAATCAAATGAATCATTTGTAAGTTGAGTAATAATAAGCCCTTCAATAGATGGAGATATAGCTGTAAATATAGCTGCTAAAATAATTAGTATTATTGCAAAAATGAACCCTTTTCTATAATTTTTTACAAAGGGGGCTATTTTTCTAATTGTATCTTTTATCTTATTCATTATGCTAGTTCCTCCTCTGTAAGCTGTGATAATGCTATTTCATGATATATACTACATGTTTTTAATAATTCCTTATGCTTTCCAACACCAACAACTCGTCCTTCATCTAAAACAATTATTTTATCAGCATCCATAATAGAACCTATTCTTTGTGCTACTATTAAAACAATTGCATTAGTAGTTTCTTTCTTAAGTGCTTTTCTAAGAATAGCATCTGTTTTAAAATCAAGAGCTGAAAAACTATCATCAAAAATATAAATCTCTGGTTTTCTTACTAAAGCTCTAGCTATTGACAATCTTTGTTTTTGTCCTCCTGATACATTTGAACCACCTTCACTTATAGGTTCATCAAATCCTTTTTCTTTATTTGTTATGAAATCATAAGCTTGTGCAATTTTTGCACTATGTTCAATTTCATCATGAGTTGCATGAGGTTTACCAAATTTTATATTACTTTTTATACTTCCAGTAAATAATAAATTCTTTTGTCTTATAAATCCAATTTTCTTTCTTAAAGCTTTTAAATTGAATTTTCTTACATCTATACCATCAATTCTTATACTTCCTTCTGTTACATCATAAAATCTTGGTATAAGATTAATTAATGTTGATTTTCCACTTCCTGTACTTCCAATGAAAGCAATTGTTTCACCTTTTTTAGCATTAAATGAAACATTCTTAATTACAGGTTCTTCTCCATCAGGATAAGTAAATGTAACATTTTCAAATTCTAATGTTCCTTCATTATTTGTTTTAGTAATTCCTTGAATAGGATTTTTAATCATTGGTTCTGTATTTAATATTTCTTCTATTCTTTCCGCTGAAACTTGAGCTTTAGGATACATAACAAAAACATTAGAAAATAACATTAAAGAGAACATTGCATGAAATAAATATTCAATAAATGCAACTAATTGACCAACTTGTAATGAACCTATATTAATCATTTTACTAGCTATCCATAATATAATTATTATAGCTAAGTTTAGTAATAAGAAAAATGTAGGCTGAGCTATAGACATAAGCTTAAATAACTTTTTTGAAATAGAGGTATATGCATTATTAATATCTTTAAATCTCTCTTTTTCATAATCATCATTACCAAAAGCTCTAATAACTCTTATTCCAGTTAAATTTTCTCTTGAAATTCTGTTTAACTTATCTAAATTCTTTTGTTGTGTCTGAGACCATGGATGAGATGTTTTAGCAATCAGATATACACCTAGTATAATAAGTGGCAATGTAATTGATAAAATTCCTGACAATTTTACACTTGTTGAAAGTATTAAAAATACGCTTATAACAAACATAATAGGACATATCATTGCCATTCTTAAAATGGTATTTGTGAACTGCATAACTTGAAATGCATCATTAGTAGTTCTAGTTATCATTGATGATATACCAAATTTATCATATTCGCTATGAGAAAATTCTTGAGACTTTTTAAAGATATCATTCCTTATATCTCTAACAAGACTTGTTGAAATCTTTGCTGATGTAAATCCCAATAATATACACCCCATAACACCTAATGATGATATTGCCACAATAACAATGCCCATTCTCTTTATATAATTTACATCATTATAGGCTATACCTTTATCTATGACTGTAGCAATTATTGTAGGTATCCCAAGTTCAACTAAAGCAAAGCCTAAAACACCAATTACATTCAATAAAACTAATCCTTTGTATCTTTTTAAATACTTTAATATTAATTTCATTCATTCATCTCCCTTTAATTATTTTTATATTGTTCTTTTGTATAATATCTACTTATTTATTTTATGTCAATAATTGAATTTTATATATCTTATTAAGTTTAATTCTTCCTTAATTTTCATAAATATTAATAAACTTTTTAAATTTATTAAAGTCAGGTCTGCTGTAAATATGTTACAATTAAATTATCATAAAGTATTTAAAGAAAGAAGCATTCATATGAAAGTTATAACTTATTCATCAATGAAAGACTTTATAGATGATACTTTAGAACTATTATTAAAAGATGAAGCTGTTAATCAATTATTGATATTTACTGCCTTAAGCAAAAAGGATTTAGCCACAAATGATACTTTACATGCAGGCAAAGTCATTGATGAAAATAATGAGGTTTCTTTAATATTTTTAAATAGCCAACCCTATAACCTTCTTGCCTATACACCTAATGAAACTATTAATGTAGATGCAGTAAAACTCTTAGCAGAGTATTTAGTTAATAATAATATTAGGATTTACGGTATAAATGCATGCAAAACTATATCTGAAACATTCATAAGATATTATAAAAAATTAACCAAGGCCAACTTTACTGAACGCTTAGCTATGGATATTATGGAGCTATCAGAAGTAAACGATATCATTTTGCCAGAAGGAAACTTTAGACAAGCTACTCTTGAAGATCTCCCTTTATTATCTAAATGGTTTTGTCAATTTTCCTTAGACGCCACCAATGAACTCATTGATATTTCTATTGCTTCATCATTTATGAAGGAGAAAATATCCCATGGATTGGTTTATATATTTGAAAATAAAAATAAACAAGCTGTTTCTATGGCCGCTGCTACAAGACAACTACAAAATGGTATTTGTATAAATCTAGTTTATACAGATGAAGCTTTTAGAAAGAAGAAATATGGTTCAGCGGTAGTATTTAATTTAAGTAAGCTCCTACTGCAATCAGGTAATAAATTCTGCACTCTTTGTGTAGACAAATCTAATCAAATATCCAATAGAATTTATAGGAAAATTGGTTATAAAATACTTGATAATAGTTATGATTTTCGACTTAATTAATATAACAATAGGCAAAGAAATGGTAAGATATCCACTTCTTTGCCATGCTAACTTTATAATTGATTTTATTATTTTCTCTTATCTATTTCCACATATGGTCGTCTTTCTAATACATTCATATAAGCAGGTCTTATTATCTTATCTGCATTAATTAACTCTTCAATTCTATGGGCACTCCACCCTACAATACGTGCCATAGCAAAAATAGGCGTATATAATTCTTCTGGAAGTCCTAACATACTATATACAAAACCACTATAAAAATCTATATTAGCACTTACCCCTTTATAAGTCTTTCTATTTTTTGCAATTACTTTTGGTGCCAATCTTTCAACTGTTTCATATAAATTATACTCCTTTGTAAGCCCCTTTTCTTCTGATAGTTTCTTTACAAATGCTTTAAATACCTTAGCTCTTGGATCAGAAACTGAATATATAGCATGTCCTATTCCATATATCAAACCTGATTTATCAAAAGCTTCCTTATTCAAAAGTGCATTTAAATACATAGCTATTTCTTCTTCATCTTCCCAATCATGAACATTTTCTTTCATATCTTTAAACATCTGCATTACCTTTATATTAGCTCCACCATGCTTAGGTCCCTTTAATGACCCTAATGCAGCGGCTATAACTGAATATGTGTCTGTTCCTGATGACGATACCACATGTGTTGTGAAGCTTGAGTTATTACCACCACCATGTTCTGCGTGTAATACCAGTGCCAAATCTAATATTCTTGCTTCTAATTTACTATATTTACTATCTGGTCTTAACATATATAAAATATTTTCTGCAGTGGATAATGTTGTGTTAGGCGTATGTATAATAAGACTTTCCTCATTATGATAGTGATTATACGCTTGATATCCATAAACAGATAGCAATGGAAAAATTGAAATTAGCTGTAATGACTGTCTAAGAACATTAGATATGGATATATCATTTGGATTTTCATCATAAGAATACAGTGTAAGTACACTTCTAGCTAAAGTATTCATCATGTCAAAACTTGGTGCTTTCATTATTATATCTCTAACAAAAGATGTTGGTAAACTTCTATAGCTAGCTAATATTTCTGAAAACTCTTCTAATTGCTCTTTATTTGGTAATTCTCCAAGTAATAAAAGATATGCTGTTTCTTCGAAACCAAATCGATCTTCTTTTATAAATCCTTTAACTAAATCTTCAATATTAATACCTCTATAAAACAACTGTCCATGGCAAGGAATAAGTTTGCCATCTACTTCTTTTTTTGCATACACTTCAGATATTTCTGTTAAACCTGTTAAAACACCTTTTCCCTCTAAATCTCTAAGCCCCCTAAAAACCTTATATTTAGAGTAAAGCTTTGGATCTATCCTGCTATTATTCTCACATATTTTATCCAGCTTTTTAATTTCTGGTGTGATTTCTGAAAAATTTCTTTCTACCATAATACTCTACAATTTGCCCCCTTTTGTTTTACATATATTGTATATTACTATATATTACCATTTTTTCTCTTTGTTTCAAATAAACTATTGAAAAATTCACATTTATTTAATTTATTCAGTTACATATATATTTAATAAAGCTGATAAATATTAGTCATATTTATCAGCTTTTCACTGTTATCTTTTTCTACGCCTTATTAATAATACTATTAATATTATAACAATTATTACAGCTCCAAATATAATTAAACCAATATTAATTATATTTGGTGCAAAGAACGATAAAATTACTTCTGTATTTGTATTTAAATCTTTTATAGTATAGCTCCATTTTCCTGTATAATCATCAATTTTTGCTGTTGCATTACTTTCTGTAATCTTAAAAGGTATGGAAATTGTTAACTCATATGGTATTTGTGCCACATAATTTTTGATGGTGTTTGTTACATTTCCAGTTAAAAAACTAGTTACATCGCCATACAGATATTTTTGTATTTCTGGTGTAATATAATTATTGATATTATTACTTACTTCATTTTCAATATTAGCATCTATTTATGCCAA
>JAKSUK010000051.1 GCA_024409095.1 Clostridium sp. | reverse complement strand
ACAATTTGATGTTAAATAATAAAATTTATCTTGAAGGGAAGATTGTAAGCAAGCTGGAATTTAGTCATGAAATGTATGGAGAGGGATTTTACACATTTTTCATGGAAGTTACTAGATTAAGTGATTCTGTTGATTTATTAAATATAACAGTTTCAGAAAGATTGATTAGTAATATGGATTTAAGCATTGGAAAAGAAATAATAGTATTAGGACAATTAAGATCTTATAATAAGTTTGTAGATGGATCTAACAAGCTTATATTAACTGTATTTGCTAGAAATATAGAATCATGTATTGAAAAAAGTAAAAACCCTAATGAAATATTCCTAGATGGATATATATGTAAAGAACCTGTTTATAGAAAAACACCTTTTGGTAGAGAAATTGCAGATGTATTATTAGCTGTAAATAGAGCTTATAATAAATCAGATTATATACCAACAATAGCTTGGGGTAGAAATTCAAGATTCTGCCAAACTTTAGAAGTTGGAGATAACATAAGGGTATGGGGAAGACTACAAAGCAGAGAATATCAAAAGAAAATTAGTGAAACAGAAGTTATTAAGAAGATAGCATACGAAGTATCTATTTCTAAGATGGAAAGAGTAACTGAAGAAAATGAAGAAAACTTTAATACTGAAGAACATGAAAATGCACATGTAACTGAAAAAGGTGCAATATAATTTATAAACGATAAAAGGCTCCGTTAAGGAGCTTTTTATCGTTTTCTTAAATCGCTAAGTATTTGAGTTTTATTTTTTGTTCTAGCATCTACTGATTTAACAATTTTTGCTGGACTTCCGGCGACAACAACACCTGCTGGTACATCATTTATAACAACAGAACCAGCAGCTACTACAGAACCATTACCAATCTTAACACCTTCTAAAATAACTGAGTTTGCACCTATCATTACATCATCACCAATTTCACAAGGAGATTTACTTGGAGGTTCTAATACACCGGCTACAACAGCACCAGCACCTAAATGAACTCTTTTACCAATCTTTCCTCTAGCTCCAATAACAGCATTCATATCAATCATAGAGCCTTCACCTATTTCTGCACCTATATTAATAACAGCACCCATCATTATGACAGCATTTTTTCCAATAACAACTTTATCTCTTATAATTGCACCTGGTTCAATTCTTGCATCAATCGCAAGTAAATCAAGCATTGGGATAGCTGAATTTCTTCTATCGTTTTCTACTCTGAAATTATTAATTCTATCTTTGTTATTTAATATGATTTCAGATATTTTTTCTGATTCACCATATAGTACATAAAAATTATTAGAACCATATACTTCAATATTCTCTAAGTCTACATTATCTAAATTGCCATTAATATAAACTTTAACAGGCGTGGATTTTTTAGACTCTTTTATAAATTTTGCAATTTCATATGGATCAGTTAAATTATAATTCATATTATCATCCTTTCTTCTTGCGCATTTAAATTAAGTAGATATATTAATTATAATAAACAAAAAAGTTAATTTAAAGATTAAATAGAAAAAATATGAAACAACTTTGCGAATGATTTTATGTTAATGTACAATAGTTTAAAGGAGATGATTACATGAAATTAAAGAATGGATTAGTACAAATTTATACTGGTGATGGAAAAGGAAAGACAACGGCAGCAATTGGGCAGGGCATAAGGAGTGCAGGGTATGGGTTAAATGTTGTAATGGTCCAATTTTTAAAGGGGGGATATACAGGAGAACTTTCAACAATAGATAAAATTGAAAATTTCAATATATTTAGATTTGAAAAAGAAAGAGATTTTGTATGGAATTTATCAAAATCAGAAATTGAAGAGTTAAAAATGGAAATTAGAACAGGATATGAATTTATCAAGAGAATAGTTGATGAAGGGTCTTGTGATGTACTTATTGTAGATGAAATAATGGGAGCATACTATAATAAATTTATAAGCACTGATGAAATAATATACTTAATTAATAATAAAAAAGAATTTATGGAACTTATTTTAACAGGTAGAGATGTACCAAAGCAAATTATTGATTTAGCAGATTTGGTTACAGAAATGAAAATGATTAAACATCCTTTTGAAAAAGGAGTAGATGCTAGAGAAGGTATAGAATATTAAAAATGGTATAGGTATTTAGGAGAATTTAATGAATGTAAATTTAGAAAATGTGCAAATTTCGGGGATAAGAAAGTTTTATAATAAGGTGAAGGAAATAGATGGTGCTATATCTTTAACTTTAGGGCAACCGGATTTTCCAGTACCTAAGGTAGTAAGAGAGGCATTAATAAGTGCTGTTAATGAAAATAAGACTGTGTATACAGAAAATGCTGGAATATTACCACTTAGAAAAGAAATAAGTAAATATTTAATGAGTAATGGAGTTTATTATTTATCAGATGAGATATGCATTACTGTAGGAGGTAGTGAAGCTATATTTACTATTTTTACAGCATTGATAAATAAAGGTGATAATGTACTTATTCCAACACCTGCATATCCGGCATATGAAAATATTATTAAGATATTAGGTGGAAATGTTATAAGTTATAGTTTGAATGATGATTTTTCAATTAATATGGAAAATTTAAAAGCACTTATTAAAGAAAATGAAATAAAAGTTTTAGTTTTATCACTTCCTTCTAATCCTTTGGGAACAATATTAGAAAAAGAGGAAAAAGAAAAGCTTGTAAAGATTATTAGTCATAATAATATTATAGTTGTTAGTGATGAAATATATGAATCACTTATATATGGAGAGTATCATAGTGTTGCGCAAGAAAAAAACATATTAGATAAAGTAATATATATAAGTGGATTTTCTAAGATGTTTTCAATGACAGGTTTAAGAGTAGGATATTTTGCAGCTAAAAAGAAATTTATGGATGAAATAATGAAGGTGCATCAATATAATGTATCTTGTGCAGCTTCAATATGTCAATATGCAGCTTTAGAAGGTCTTAAGAATGGTTTAGAGGATGTAGAATATATGAAAAATATCTTTAGAGAAAGAAAAGATTATGTGATTTATGAACTTAGAAATATGGGGCTTGAAGTAAATGAAGCTAAAGGGGCATTTTATGTATTTCCATCTATAAAAAAGTTTAATATGACTTCAGAAGAGTTTTGTTTAAGGCTATTAAATGAAGAAAAGATTGCTTGTGTACCAGGTAGTGCTTTTGGAGCAGGTGGAGAAGGATATATTAGAATTTCATATTGTTATTCTATGGAAGAATTAACAAAAGCACTTTTAGGATTAAAAAACTTTATTAGTAAATTGTAAATAAAATGTAAAAAACGCTGCAATTGAAATTATGCAGCGCTTTTTTTAATTACCAGCAGGATTAAAGTTATCGCTTGATACTCCTTCTCTCTTTACTGATTTGTGTTTTCTATTTGGATTGTGGTTTAAACCTTCTTCGGTTATTGGAGTCTGATAATTACATTTTTCCATACGAGCTTTTTTATTATCAGGCTGACTATCTTTTGTCATAATAAAACCTCCTGTAAGTTTTATATAGATTATTTCAAAAGATAGTATAACCAATTAAATTTATATTAATACAGAATGTTTAAATAATAGCTATAATCCTAATACATCCTCCATATTATACAAGCCAGGCTTAGTTATATTTGCCATAAATAAACATGCTTTTAATGCTCCAACGGCAAATACATCTCTTGAAATTGCTTTATGACTTAATTCTATTACTTCACCTGAGCCAGCAAATATAACTTGATGATCTCCAACAATTGAGCCACCTCTAACAGCATGTATTCCTATTTCTGCTTTTTCACGTTTTTTTTCTCCATTTCTACCATAAACATAGTAAGTATTATCAGGAATAGATTTTTTTATTGTATCTGAAAGTAAAAGAGCAGTTCCACTAGGTGAGTCAACTTTTTGATTATGATGTTTTTCAATAATTTCTATATCGTAATTTGTATATAGCAAAGGTGAAATCTTTTTTAACAAAGAATTAATTAAATTTATTCCTAATGACATATTGGCTGATTTGAAAATTGAAAGATTTTTACTAAAATCTTTAATTAGTTTTAAGTCTTTATCAGTATAGCCTGTGGAGCATAGCACTAAAGGCTTTTTTGTAGTAGTTGTTAAAGTTAGTAAATCTTTTAAAGCATCAGCTCTTGAGAAATCAAGAAGGACATCATAATCAATGTCTACATCTTCAGCATTCTCAAATATTTTAAAAGAACATTGTTTAGGAATTTTATCAATTCCAGCAACTATTTTTAAATCAGGAAATTCATTTATAACATTTTGTATTATATTTCCCATTTTTCCGGAATATCCATTTAATAAAATTTTAATCATTTAAAAACTCCATTCTACATTAATCCATAATTTTTTAAAGTACTACATAATATTGATTTATTTTTTTCATCCATTTCATAAAGAGGCAATCTTAATTTTCCAACTTCTTTCCCCATTAAATTAAGAGCCGTTTTTACAGGTATAGGATTTGTTTCTATAAATAAATCATTTATTAATTTTAGATATTCTAATTGTAAAGTTAGTGATTTTTTTGTATCACCAGTTAAATATGACATTACCATTTCATGAACAGCTTTAGGAGTTAGATTTGCTAATACAGATATAACTCCAACACCACCTAGTGCTAAAATTGAAGTAACTTGATCATCATTACCAGAATAAATATCTAATTTATTACCACATAAGGCTTTAATTTTTGCGATTTGGCTTATGTTACCACTTGCTTCTTTTATACCTGTAATATTAGAAAGAGAAGATAATTCTAATAATGCTTCGGGAGTGATATTAACATTTGTTCTAGAAGGAACATTATAAAGTATTATGGGGATATTTACAGCATTATTAATAGCCTCAAAATGTTTAAATAGTCCTTTTTTATTTGTTTTATTATAATAAGGAGTTATAAAAAGGAGTCCATCTACGACAACAGATTCAGAAAATTTACTCATTTCAATTGAAGCAGCAGTATTATTTGACCCAGTTCCAGCAATTACGGGTATTCTTTTATTTACAGTTTCAACTACAAATTTGATAGCATTTTTTTTCTCTGATTCACTCATTGTAGTAGATTCGCCTGTAGTACCACATACTATTATTGCATCAGTTCCTTCAGCTATTTGCCACTCAATTAATTCTTTAAACTTAGGAAAGTTTATTTCATTTTCATTAAAAGGTGTTATTATGGCAACACCAGAACCTTTAAAAACTGTCATATTAACCTCCGTATAAAACAATTATTTAATTATTTCTTCTGCAATTTGTATTGCATTAAGAGCAGCACCTTTTCGGATATTATCTGCTACAACCCATAAATTTAATCCATTATCGATACTAAAATCTCGCCTTATTCTTCCAATATAAACATCATCTTTGCCTGAAACTTCAAGTTGTGTAGGGTATTTAAGCTCTTTAGTATCATCATATACGACTATGCCTTTTGTTGATTTTAAAAGTTTAATGACATCATCAAGTTCGTAAGGCTTATTTAATTCTATATTTATGCTTTCTGCATGACAGTTTATTACTGGGACTCTTACGGCGGTAGCTGTAATCTTTAAGGAATCGTCATGAAGTATTTTCTGAGTTTCGTTAATCATTTTTACTTCTTCTTTTGTATAGCCATTATCTAAAAATACATCAATATGAGGAAGGCAATTTCCTGCAATAGGATATGGAAACTTTTTAGGTTCTTCTCCTTTTAGTCCATTTTGTAAGTCAAAAATTCCTTGCATACCTGCACCAGATACAGCTTGGTAAGTTGAATATATGATTCTTTTAATGCCGTATGCATCTTTTAGAGTTTTTAAAGGTAGCATAGCTTGAATAGTAGAGCAATTTGGATTGGCAATTATACCTTTATTCCATTTTATATCTTCTGGATTTACTTCAGGAACTATTAAAGGAACATCTTTATTCATTCTCCATGCACTAGAGTTATCAATTACTGTTGCACCGTGTTTTACAAAGACTGGTGCAAATTTTAAGCTAGCATCCCCACCTGCTGAAAATAGTGCAAAATCTATTTTTTTATCTTTTATATTTTCTTCACAAGTTTCATTTACAATATATTCTTTACCTTTGAATTTTAAATATTTTCCATTTGAACGTTTTGAAGCAAAAAGATACAATTCATTAATAGGAAAATTCCTTTGTTCAAGAATTTCTAAAAATTTTCTTCCAACATTACCTGTTGCACCAACAATTGCTACATTATACATATAAATTCCCCCTAATTTTTTATAGATAATTATTAGATTATTTTAAATCATAGTTCTTTACTAAATTTAGTTTGATTATATATGTTATTTTTAAACAGTTCAATATTAAATTTGAATATAATATATATAATACAATATATGTATAAAAATGTAATAAAGTATTTGAATATTTTATATTTATATGGAGAAAATACATATATTACTTTGTAGGGGGAATATTTATGAGTAAAACACCGTTAAAAAAAATTATAAAATCTAAAATTAAAACCAATAAAGAGCTTACACCACAAGAGCTTTTAAGGGAAAAAATTAAGTATGAGATTGCTGATGAATTAGGATTAAAAGAAAAAGTTGACCAATATGGATGGGGCGGGCTTACAGCAGAAGAAACGGGAAGAATAGGTGGAATTATGACTCGTAGAAAAAAAGAATTAAAGATCCCAACTAATGATGAAATACTAGGAAGAAAATAATGGATTGACTAATTAGTGGAATACATATATTATAATTGTTAGAAATTATAGATTAATGTAGAAGAAATATAGCTTCTACATTAATTTTTAAATAACCGTAAAATTTATAGCAAGGGGGAATAGTATGGCTTATGGAGAATTTGCTAAAATTTATGATGATTTAATCAATGAAGATATTAATTATGATAATATGGTTAGTAGAATAATTGAAATATGTAATGAAAATAATATTGAATGCAAAGATTATCTTGATGTAGCTTGTGGCACTGGAAATGTTACTGTAAGATTGGCAAAGCATTTTAAAGATATATATGCTGTAGATTTATCAGAAGATATGCTTAGGGAAGCTTTTAATAAGCTTAAGGAGAACAGAATAAAAGGCAAGATAATATGTCAAGATATGACTGAAATGCAATTAAATAGAAAATTTGATTGTATTACATCAGTTTTAGACTCAACAAATTATATTACTGATGAAAATGATTTAGAAAAATATTTTATTTCTGTTAAAGAGCATTTGAAAGATGATGGAATTTTTATTTTTGATGTTAATTCATATTATAAGTTATCAGAAATACTAGGTAATAATATTTATACATATAGTGAAGAAGATGTTTTTTACACATGGGAAAATGTTTTTGAAGATGATATGGTTTCTATGTTCCTTACTTTCTTTGTAAAGAATGGAGAGCTTTATGAAAGATTTGAAGAAGAGCATGTGGAAAGAGCATATAGAGAAAAAGAACTTGAAACTATTTTATCAAATTGTGGATTAGAAGTAATAAATAAGTTTGATGGATATAGTAATAATAAAGTTCAAGAATAGTATATGTAGTTAAAAAGTTATAACTACAGTAATTAGGAGGAAATACATATGGAAGATAAGATTATTAATGCGGTAGCTATGGATGGAACTGTTAGAATAATAGCAGGAACAACTACAAATTTAGTAGAAAAAGTAAGAGAAATTCATGAGTGTACGCCAGTAGCAGCAGCAGCACTTGGAAGAATGATTACTGCTGGAGCATTATTAGGTACTACTTTAAAGTCTGATAAAGAAATTATGACATTAAGAATAAATGGTGGTGGAGAAGCAGAGGGAATTACTGTAACAGCTCATGAAAATGCAGTAGTTAAAGGATTCATTGGAAATCCATATGGAGATAGACCTTTAAATGAAAAAGGTAAGTTAGATGTAGGCGGATATGTAGGTAAAAATGGTAATCTTATAATCATAAAAGATTTAGGAATGAAAGATCCATATGTAGGTCAAGTTCCAATATTCTCAGGAGAAATTGCAGAAGATTTAGCGTATTATTATACTGTATCAGAACAAACTCCATCAGCAGTATCTTTAGGTGTATTAGTTGATACAGATTATTCAATAAAAGTTGCAGGTGGTCTTATAATTCAAATGTTACCAGGTGCAGAAGAGCATATTGCTGATATAGTAACATTTAGATTAGAAGAAATTCCTACTTTAACTGAAATGTTAAGTGAAGGAAAGACTATAGAAGATATTTTAAATTATTTATTTGATGATATGGGATTAAAGATATTAAAAGAAACTAAGCCTGAATTTAAATGCAACTGTTCAAAAGAAAGAGTTGAGAAAGCATTAATATCAATAGGTGAAAAAGATTTAAGAGAAATATATGAAGATGGTAAAGATGAAGAAGTTAAATGTCACTTCTGTAATACTAAATATGTATTTACTAAAGAACAAATTGGTGAATTATTATCTAAGATTAAATAGTAAAAAGGCTACAAATTAGTAGCCTTTTTACTATTTTTTAAGAAAGATGTTTTAACTATTTTATGCAACAAATCTAATATATATACGTACTATATTATAGATTATAAAACAAAAAGACTTCCTCTATCAGTAAGTTTTCCACTTTTTAAGTACACAGGAGTAATATTGTGGGCAGTAAGGAATTTTAATACCTCATTGCCATAAGAATAATGATTTAGATCTCCAAATAATGCTAATTTGTTGTGAGAAATCATTCCTCCAACACCACCTATAAATCCATATTCAAAACCTTCAAGGATAATATCTCCAAATGGTAATAAAAGAATATCAAAATCATAATTAGAAAGAGTTTTATGTATTCCAGGATCATTGGTAATTAGAACATTTTCTTTTAAAGGAAGTATAGAACATTTTGTATAACCTTGCTTTACATTGATAATTTTTTTATTAGTAATATATTTTTTAAAAGCACTATCAGAATAGTTTAAATTATGTATGAAATAATTCTTACTATTTAGTGCATTTAAAAATATGTTTTCAGGATATTTACTACCAAGAGTGCTAGTGCTTTCAATATAATTTATACTATTTTCTTTTAGCTGTTCTTTAAATTCATCTGTCATATCTTTATTTATTAATATTAATCTTTTTTTCTCATCAAGAATATTAATTTGTATATCTACATGACCATCAATGGCATTATATAAAGCTTTGGACTTTGGAACTTTAATTACTTTCAAATCTTGTTTAATTAAATTAAT